>NZ_DJUM01000055.1:0-5653 GCF_002440475.1 Exiguobacterium sp. UBA6282
TGTCAGCGCACATGTCAACGCTGCGAAAACATATGATTTCTACAAAAACACATATGGTCGCAACAGTTATGACAACGCAGGCGCTGCCTTAAACTCATCTGTCCACTATTCAACAAGCTACAACAATGCATTCTGGGATGGAACGAAGATGGTCTACGGTGACGGAGACGGTTCAACGTTCACATACCTCTCAGGCGCACTTGACGTCGTAGCGCATGAATTGACACACGCTGTCACAGAATACACAGCTGGCCTCGTTTACCAAAATGAATCAGGTGCAATCAACGAAGCTGTTTCGGATATCATGGGTACGGTTGCTGAATACTCAGTCGGTTCGAACTTCGACTGGCTCGTAGGAGAAGACATCTACACGCCTGGTGTCAGCGGTGATGCACTCCGTTCAATGTCGAATCCAGCTGCTTACGGCGATCCAGATCACTACTCAAAACGCTACACAGGTACACAAGATAACGGTGGTGTCCACACGAACTCTGGTATCGTCAACAAAGCTGCTTACCTCCTCGGTAATGGTGGAACTCATTACAACGTGACTGTCACAGGTGTCGGCGTACCGAAACTTGGAGCAATCTACTACCGTGCTCTTAGCGTCTATTTGACTCCGAACTCGAACTTCAGCGCACTTCGCGCAGCAGTCGTTCAATCGGCAAAAGACCTGTACGGTTCAACAAGTGCAGAAGCAACAGCAGCAGCGAAATCATTTGATGCTGTAGGCGTCTACTAAGAAAATCTCCTCCCAAAGGATTTTCATATTTCCTCCCGAGTGTCGGACTCGGGAGGTTTTTTATGCGCAAAAAAGACGGATTCGCTTGGAGCAAATCCGTCTTTCCATTAGTCTTGTCCAGGATCACGGGCAAGACGTAAGCGCATCTTTCCGTTGTCCGGGAATACTTTCAATTGTAAAGATTCTCCCTCGTACCATGTCCCGTAGCTCGTATCGACGACAGGTTCACCGAGCGTTGACAAGGCGTTCGTTGAGGCATTCGTCCAGTCGATCGCTTCAATGATTCCGTCCGAGACGACGAGCAGGTATCCGGCGTTTGAGAAGTAATACGTATTGACCGCGTCCTGTTGCGTATTACCAACAGCACCATATTTTGCTTCGAAGTCAGCAATTGGTTTTCCGAGATACTGCTCCGGCTTATCAATCGGTTGGTTGGCAACTGCTTGCGAGAGTGCCGTAAGGACTGCTTTATCTGATGTTCCTTTTGGTGCTTCTAATCGGACATCGGTCTCAGGCAAATACCCTTCGATACTATCATTGAGTTTCAAGTGGACCATTCCGTCTTTTGCATCCAATACCTCATAGACATCACCTAAATCTGCTTTATAGATGACACTACTTCGGCTTGCATCGCGATAGACGTTCGCGAACGGACGTGTCACCCAAGCTGCTTGCGCATACTCTGCCACCTTTTTCTTTGATTTTTTCTTCTCTTTTTTCGCTTCTTTTGGATCCTTTGTCGAGGCTGTCTCTTTCTTCGACTTTTCGTTTTTCGTTGCTTGATCCGTCGTTTTCGGCTTCTCAAGCGTCGATGTTGCTTGAGAGGCATCGTTATTCGTCAACATATACAACCAGCCACCTACGATGAATAGCGTTGCTAAAATACCGCCAAACGCAATCCCTCGGCGATTGCGTTTCTGTTTCCGTCGTTCTTGTCGAGACTGTCGTTCCTGTTGGTGTTCACTCATGTATGGTTCCTCCTGAAAAGTCGACACAGTTTTTCCCCACTATACCACCAATGTTTACTCGAAATATTTAAATTTCGATGACAGTTCGACCACGGTGACGAGAAGTCAGCAGAGCTTCTGCGATTTTAGGTAAGTCGTTCAGTGTTTTGACGTCGACTTCTGATTCAAGATCGACGCGCCACTCATCCGCCAGCCGTTGCCATAAGATCTCTCGATATGCAATCGGTGTTTGTACCGCATCGATTCCGATCAAACGAACGCCACGCAGGATGAAGGGATAGACTGTCAGTGTCATCTCTGCCCCACCGACGTTACCACACGTCGTCACGACACCACCATACTGTACGAAGCGAATGACGGATGCGAGCAATGGACCCCCTACCGTATCAATGACACCTGCATACGTTCCTTTTTTTAATGGACGGTCTGTTTCTTCTAAGAACGTAGTGCGGTCTAATACCTCCGCCACACCTTTTTTAAGTAATCGTTCTTGTTCTACTCGTTTCCCGGTTACGGCGTGTACTGTATAGCCTAATCGAATCAGTAAGGCGATCGCAATCGTACCGACACCTCCTGTCGCTCCAGTCACAAGGATGGGTCCTGTCTCCTTTGAGACAATTCGTGACAGTTCATCGACTGATTGCGCTGCTGTCAATCCTGCCGTTCCATGCCGCATCGCTTCTAATGGACGAATGGATTCTGGAAGTGGCGTCACCCAATCGGCTGGTACACGTATGTATTCTTGAAATCCGCCCGAGGTATTCATTCCAAAATCAAAGCCATTGACGACGACCGCTTGACCGGTTTGAAACCGTGCATCTGTCGTTTGTTCGATATATCCTGCTGCGTCAACGCCTGGTGTGTGCGGATAGGATTTCGTCACCCCTCGATTACCCGACATCGATAAGGCATCCTTATAATTGACACAGGAATGCGTGACACGAATTAAGACGTCTCCTTCCGGTAAATCATCGACTTGTTTCGCCTCAACCTTCCCTTCATAGTTCCCATCCACCTCTCGTACGACGAATGCTGAAAAAGTGTGTTTCATGATGTCTCTCCTTTCTCTTGTGCTTCTCTATACCCTGTTGTTTCCATCGACACACTAAAAATCCCTGTCGTTTCTCAAAGAAACGACAGGGAGCGGGGACGGAAAAAAACATCAGCGTTCCATAGGTGGTCAAAGGTAACAGGTCAGCCTGTCAATGGTTCATGGTCATCGGTTTGCCATCGCCATCTCTTCTCCACAGAGGAAAATTGAGGTCCGTCCCCTCTCCTTGACGTGGAGTCTCACCACGTCAAGGAGTTACATATAACGTCCACCATCAAAGTCAATTGTCGTTTGATAGTTCGCGGCATTGATCGCATTCGATACTTTGTGTGCTTGCCGTTCCACTTCCTCCGCTTTTAAGCGATAGGCATCTGGATCGAATAAGGCATGACGAATGATCGTCGTCCCTTCAAATCCGTATTGGAACTCGCGTTTTGGTCGACTTGCGAGCATCTGATAATTTTGTGCCTTTGCCCGCAATTGGGTCGCCCACTCGATTGCTTCGACGAGCGGCATTTCTCCTTCGTCCGTCACGATGACAGTTTCTAGATTCGCCGCATAGACGAGACGATCCAAGACTCGCATATCATGACGCACGATGTCCATGGCGGCTTCGACGTCGGTTAAGCTCCGGCCTTGTTGTGCGGGGAGTGCTTCTCCCTTTTCTAAATCAATGAACGCTACGCGCTCCATTTCTTCAATCAGCTGATCAAGCTGTTTCCTCAGAATACTCTTTAATTTCACGGCATCTGCTAGGTACATCATCAACTCCCCTTTCCTATTCCATTTACGTCATTCCTTTCAAAAGGTTTCAATCAAACTGATGGACGAAGGCTCCGAATTCCCCCTGAATCGTTTGCTTGTCCATCTCCGATATCGTAGTAGCTCGGTCTGTATAGCGTTCTAAGAGATAGGCTTTTATTAGGACATGTGACGGTTGGAATCCGATACGCAGGCACCATTCCTGAAGTGTTTCTGTATCATGTCGCCGTAAGCGGGTCGGGAGTATCTGATTGAACTGGATGAGTTGTTTACGAATCCAGGCATCTGGTAGCTCGATCGAGTTCTCTTTTATAACAAAGTCGTTGTCTAAGGACTGTAACGGGGTGTCAGTTCTGATCGAGTCCTCATCCTGTTTCTTGGTCTTTCGACGTTTCCGCCAAACGATATAGCTTATGATGAATAGAGGTAGAACAATCAGACTCATCAGTAACATCGATGAGGACGATTCCCCTTTTTCATTCATACCTCGCTTAGCATTTTCAACCCCTACAACGATGAGCTTATTCTTTTTCGGTTTGAGGTCTTTCTGCTTTTTGGGCTTTTCATTCGTGTCCCAAACACGTAAATCTTCATCATTCTTCGTCTGCTTTTTAGGCAACCACGAAAGAAATGGAATGTTTAACAGCTTGCCGTTGTTCTTGCAGTTCGGTTTACACGATCCGTTCGTTTCGACTCCTGACATCTTTATCGCTTGTGGCTTCAATGCTTGAAAAGCCGCTTCCGTCAGCGGCTTACTGATCCCTAATATCAGCAAAATCAATCCGATACCAATTACGAGTCGTTTGCGAAGTGACATCAAAAGCCCTCCTTTTTATAAATCCATTATAATCCAAATTTATAATTTTAGTGTATTTTTATGGATGTTATGAAACAAGGAATGATTGTTCAATTAGAGGGGAAAAGGTAGACAGACCTATTCAGAGAGGAGAACTATTTCATGTTGAAACTCGATCACACGCATGATCCGTATCAAAATGCGGCGCTGATTCAAGAATACGTTGAAACATCAAGCAACGAACAGGCTGTTCGACAAGCAGAACAACTATTACACGATAGTACATTTATTGCACCACGACGTGATCCTAACCTCAGTCGAACACTTCGTTCGATGATCTCACCGTTATTTTTGACAAACCGTGATAAACATATTTTACCGCTGACACCAGCTTTCGTAACGCCACACGATGAGATTCGACCGAGTTGGTTCGGGCGGCTCAATCATGAGTTCGAACGTTTGATCAGTGAAGTCGAAATCGTTGATATCACTTCCTATGGTGCGGTCGGTGATGGACAGACAGATGATACACAAGCGTTCATCGAAGCGCTCGGTGATGGACATCGACAAGTCCATGTTCCAGCCGGTACGTACATCGTTCGAGGAATTCGTTTACCTAGTTATACGATTTTAACGGGAGCTGGCAAAGGGAAAACGATTATAAAGATGCACGATGACGCACCTAAAGGACGACGTCTTGTAACGAACCAAAATTATCTCCTTGGCAATCATCACCTGCTTGTTGAGAAAATGACGCTTGATTGGAACATCAAACGAATCGGTGACGCAAAGAAAAGTAGCACATGGGGCAATCACTCCAGTTGTCTCACATACGCACATGTCACTTATGGTTGGGTCTTTGATGTCGAAGCTGTCAATCCAGGACTCCATTGTTTTGATATCTCGACACCGTATTACAATTACAACGGGGACGGTGCTCGAGCGAACTTAAGTAGTTCATTCATCTGGTTCGATGGATTAACCGGTTACGGGTTCGGAGACGATGGGATCACGACACATCATAGTGACCATCTCTTCATCTCGAACTGCTTTATGCATGACCCAAGTGGACGTGCCCATGCAGAAGGTTTTTCCAATTCGAACGGGATTGAAATCGATGATGGGTCACGCGATGTCTGGTTATTCAATAACGCATCAAGTCGTTGCTTCGGTGGACTTGAAATCAAGGCGCATGCGACCTCTTCTGCTGCCTCAACCGTTAAAATCGTTGGTCATTTATCAATTGATGACCACCGTGCCTTTAATTTTCGCCATATCGGGCATCATCAAGCAAGTGATCCAACGTCTCAGACGGCTTACAATATCATCGCAAC
>NZ_DJUM01000055.1:5780-20916 GCF_002440475.1 Exiguobacterium sp. UBA6282
GGAGCTGAGGATGTACGCCTTCGGGATATCCGGATCGAGGATTCTGCCAAACACGGGATTACGATCGGTCCTGACATCAATCGCGTCAAGTTAACGAATGTGGCACTAAAAGGAGATGGGACGGTTGGCTTGAATGCTAAATCGGAACCGGAAATGGAACGGTTCATCGCGACCGGATTTAAAGTACCGATTCGTGCTCAGTCGACGCAAGCATGAACAAAACGACAGGATGGACTTTGGTCCATCCTGTCGTTTTCATTGGGATCGAATGTATGCGAGGACACGTGTATCAATCGCACGATCCGCTTGTTCGCGCATCTCAAAGTTTTCCGTATGCAGATATGTCCGGAGCGCTTCTTCGAAATCACCGCGATAGCCAAGTGTCAATAATTTATCCATCAACTCCGACTCTAACGCATCATCGATGGGCTTGATTTCTTCCGGCTTACTCGGTTGTAGGTAAAGTGTGTGCAATTGATAGATGCGTTCGAGTTCTTCAATTGGATTCGGGTGATCATCAACACGTAGATCAATATAGCGATCGTTGAATCCACCGTACCCGCCACCTTCCTTGACGACGAGCAGTGCTGCTGATTGCATCCCACGCGAGTCCCCGCCTGCTGCTTGCCCCGCAGCCAACGCACGCAACAGCCGTTCTGCGAGTGGCCCTTGCGTCGATTCAAAGACACGTGCCATCTCTTTGACCGTATTGCCATCTACAAGAATATTCCCTTGCGCCGCAAAATGTTTCCCCGCAATTCCGCCTGCCCAGTCGTTACATCTCTCTCCCGTAAAAGTCGCACTTTTGCCCTGCGCATCGATGATTCCGACTTGACGATCTGCTCGCCCTTCATCCGCTTCCGTTAATCGACGAAGCACTTCATCCGCTGAAGCGCCTTGTTCGATCATCTGCAACCCTTCAGGGCCATACGTCGTATTTGCAAATGATTGTGTCGCTACAGCACCTACTCCCGCTTTCGCAAACGGAACAGCACTCCCAACAGCTAAAAATTTCGATTGGACAGCAACACCCCATGCTTGTTCTTTCTCGCAATAACCAACGATTGAATATGTCACTTCAGTTCCCCCTTTAGTCACTTCTCTACCCGTTCGTGATAACGCTTCCCGATTCCTGCAACAGAAAAACCTTCCGGACAGATGTCCGAAAGGTCGACTTCATTGAATACCTAGCGTCACAGCAAGTAATAAGGCGGCACACGCTAAAGCAATCCAAATCGCGAAGAGTTTCCAGACGAAACGTAACCATTGCTCATACGGAATGCCTGCGATCGCAAGAAACGCCATCAAATGCGCACTTGTCGG
Source organism: Exiguobacterium sp. UBA6282 (assembly GCF_002440475.1). Lineage (NCBI taxonomy): Bacteria > Bacillati > Bacillota > Bacilli > Caryophanales > Exiguobacterium > Exiguobacterium sp. UBA6282. The sequence continues at coordinate 7,104 of NZ_DJUM01000055.1, forward strand.
AAAAATCATGTTCGTCAATCCATCTCCGTATTGAAATGCTAAAACAGCTACTTGACGCTCGATACCGAGTAAGTCAGATAAAGGTGCCATGATTGGCATCGTTGTCGCGGCTTGCCCGCTCCCCGATGGAATGAAGAAATTCGTGATCAGTTGTACGATGTACATTCCGATGACAGCGAAGAACGTTGGTAAATGTCCTACGGCATTCGATAAGCCGTAAATGACCGTGTCAATGACACGACCTTCTTCAAGAATGACGACAATGGCACGGGCAAAGCCAACGATCAATGCACCGAACGTCACGGCTTTCGCCCCGTCAATCAGACTCTCAAAAGTACCGTTCACACCGAGTGTGATGATCCCAGCAATCAGTCCAATGATCAAGAACGAGGCTGTCAGTTCCGTCAAATACCAGCCCCACTCGAAAATTCCGATGACGTTGAGCGTGATTCCACCGATCAAAATCAGTAAAACAAAAGCATGACGTTTCGAAAAGCGTGAAATCGTCGTTGCTGCTTCTTCCGCACGACGTTGTTCGAGATCATAAACGAGGCTACGCGTTGGATCCTGTTTGACTTTCCGTGCGTAAGTCATGACATAAAGAATCGTTACGACTAAGAAAACGATATAAACGGCGGTTCGATAACCAAGACCGCTAAAGAGTGGAACTTCCGCGATCGATTGAGCAACACCTACCGTAAACGGATTCAGCATCCCGCCAGCAAAACCAACCGCCGCTCCTAAACTAACGATTGCAGCTCCTGTCATCGCGTCATAACCGAGTGCACGCGCGAGCATGATACCAATCGGTACAAAGATAATTGTTTCCTCTGCCATCCCGATTGTTGCTCCGGCAATCGAAAAGACGAACATCGTCATCGGAATCATGATGTGTCCCTTTTGACCAAACCGACGAATCAATTGATTGATTCCCGCTTCAATGGCACCCGTTTGACGAATGATGCCAAAGACACCACCGACTAAGAAAATGTAAAAGATGATCGCAGCGCCTGCTTCCATTCCTTTCGGGATCGCTTCGAATAAACCAAAGAAATTGACGGGTGCAGACTCCACCGCGCGATAGGTACCATCGATAACGACGGTCTGACCATCCTGTTTTTCACGGTCGAATTGTCCTGCTGGAAGCGTGTACGTCAAGATGACTGAAATAATGAGAATCGCCATGATGATGGCATATGTATGAGGCATCTTGAAGAATGATTGCTTCGACTGTGTGGCATCTGTTCGATCATTCATGATAAAGGCCTCCTTTTCGTGTCTTTATAAGAATAATGCCCTATTCAGGGAAAAACTAACAGTTTTAATGAAATGTTATGTGATTGTAAAAGAAAAGTGGAACATTTTTAATCAAATCTTCATCTGAAGATAAACTAGCGAAGGAGCGCGTTGTATAAAACAAAAAAGAAAGATATCCTAGATCAACAAAACCTAGAATACCTTCCTTATGTGTTACATTCGCTTCTAACTCGTTTCATTATGCTTGGAATGATTGAACGTCCAATGGTTTAGCAAGAGCTGTTTGAGCAAATGCAACGAATTGTCCGAAATGAGCACTTGTGTTATGAGCTTCGATCGCAGCTTGGTCTTCCCATTTTTCAATCATCATGAAGACATTTTCGTCTTCTGTACTTTGGAACAGATCGTAGCTGATGTTTCCAGCTTCAGCACGCGATCCTTCTACTAATGTTTTAGTTGCTGCTAAAAATTCTTCTCGTTTTGCGGGTTGTACTTCTAACTTTGCTTCGATGGCGATCATCGGAAAGCCTCCTTTGTAATTTCGTTAACTTAAGCATCGTAGCACCTCCCGATTCGTTACGCCATAAAGATGCTCGGACGATTGATGATATTTAATTACGGGTATTTATAGAGGGAATTATTACTTTGTACCACATCAGAGAAGGGAGCAACGAAGATGCGTGTTGAGGTATTTTACTTTGAGGATGACGGACATATTCCGAATAACCCTAATTTTCCGGTGTTGATTTATCGGCATGCATTTGAAGAACCGTCACGCATCGAACAGACTTTCCATTCACATGACTGGCGCAATAGCTGGGTAGATGGCATTTTTGATTTTCATCATTATCATAGCATCGCCCATGAAGTGATTGGTATCCTCGAAGGACATGCGACTGTCCAACTCGGTGGTCCACTCGGTAAGACCTTCACCTTGACGAGTGGAGACGTTCTCTTACTTCCTGCAGGCACAGGACACAAAGCGCTTGATACAAGTCGACACTTCCGTGTGATCGGTGCCTATCCGAATGGTCAAGACTACGATACGTTGACCGGGCAAACAAGTGAACGCCCGGAAAACCTTCAGCGTATCCGCCAGGTAATGCGTCCCAAAAAAGATCCCGTCCTCGGCGATCATGGTCCCTTATTTGAGCATTGGTGACGTCTCTTTCTCTTGAAGAAGACGTTTTTGTTCAGAGTTCGCGTGGTAAACCCTACTATTGTCTCTCTACTTAAAGGAGGAATTCGATGAACGCAACAGAAAAGACGCTAATACTTGCTGCATTAAAGCAAAAAACAGTGACGTTTCCCGATCAGACGCACGTTCGGGCACTTGGACAAGGCACATGGCGGATGGGAGAAGAATCGGAGAAACATGAAGCTGAAATCGAAGCACTCCGCGTCGGTCTCGACAGCGGGATGGAACTCATCGATACGGCAGAAATGTACGGGGAAGGTGCTTCTGAAGAATTAATTCGTGACGCGATCGCTGATCGACGCGAAGAAGTCTTTCTTGTCTCGAAAGTCTATCCGCATCACGCTGGTGGGGAAGCGTTAAAAAAAGCTTGTTCCAAATCGCTTGAACGTCTCGGTACGGATTATCTTGATCTCTATCTTCTTCACTGGCGTGGCGACATTCCACTTAAGAAAACCGTTGAAGGACTGGAAGCCTTAAAACAAGAAGGCAAGATTCGCCGTTGGGGTGTATCGAACTTTGACGTATCAGACATGAAAGAACTGTTAGCATTACCGAACGGTGATCAGTGTGCTGTCAATCAGGTACTCTATCACCTCGGCTCACGCGGAATTGAGTATGAACTGCTCCCGTTACTACGCGAACATGGTATTCCAGTAATGGCGTATTGCCCACTAGCTGAAGGTGGTTCACTGCGTGATCAACTCCTGAATCATCCGACCGTCGAGGAACTCGCTGAGACACATGGTGTTGAACCGGCACAGATCTTACTTGCTTGGGCGATGCGTGAAGGTGACGTCATCGCAATTCCTAAAGCAGGACAAGCACATCATGTCGAAGCCAACGGTCGCGCCGCACTTTTGAATTTAACAAAAGAAGAGCTAGCTGCACTTGATCAAGCGTTCCCAGCACCAACAAAAAAAGAACCACTCGATATCGTTTAAGGAGGTCATTTTCATGACAAAACATGTTCAACTCGGTCAATCTAACCTATTCGTTCACCCAATCGGTCTCGGTACGAATGCTGTCGGTGGACACAACTTGTATCCAAATCTTGATGAGCAAGCCGGACGCGATCTCGTTCGTGTCGCGTTACAGCAAGGGATCAATTTCCTCGACACAGCTTTCATCTACGGACCAGAACGTTCGGAGGAACTCGTCGGTGAAGTCTGGCACGACACGGTCGCTCGAGAAGATGTCGTCCTCGCGACGAAAGGTGCGCATCAGTTCGTTGACGGAAACGTCGTCATGAACAACTCACCTGACTTTCTCCGTCAATCGGTCGAAGATAGTTTAAAACGTCTTAAAACAGACTATATCGATTTATATTACATCCATTTCCCAGATGAATCGACACCGAAGGATGAAGCCGTCGCTGCACTTGCTGAACTGAAAAAAGAAGGAAAGATTCGCGCGATTGGTGTCTCGAATTTTTCACTCGAACAACTGAAGGAAGCGAACAAGGACGGACATGTCGACGTCTATCAAGGAGAATACAATCTGTTTAAACGGGATGCAGAAAAAGAGTTACTTCCATACATCGTTGAGAACGGCATGTCCTTCGTTCCGTACTTCCCACTCGCCGCTGGATTATTGGCAGGGAAATATACGAAAGAGACGACGTTTGATGATTTACGAAAAAACGACCCGTTGTTCCAAAAAGACGTCTTTGAACAAAACCTCGCAAAAGTCGATCAACTGCGTCCGATCGCAGACGCACACGATGCGGAAGTCGCACACGTCGTACTCGCCTGGTATTTGGCACAAGATGGCATCGATGCTATCATTCCTGGTGCGAAACGCCCGGATCAGGTGACAGATACGTTGCGTACGTTAGACGTTCAGTTATCGCAAGAGGATATCGAAAAAATCGACCAAATTTTTAGCTGATCGTTCTCTTCTTATGCACATGAGCAGAATAGGCGAAAAATCATGCTGAACTTCGTATGATGGAGGCATGGAGGCGATTGATCATGAAGCACCATTTTCATTTAACTGCAGACTGGCCGGGAAATCGCAATGATGTCGGTCAGATCGAGACAGGTGAGTTAAAAACAAAAATTTCAATTCCGGACGCTATGGATGGTCCAGGGGTTGGCACGAATCCAGATGAGATGTTGCTTGGGGCAGCTGCTACATGCTATATCATCACGCTTGCCGCAATGCTTGAGCGTAGTAACATCCCAAAAGTCTCCTTAACGATGGAATCTGAAGGCATCGTTGATGTCACGAACGGCGTCTTCACATACGATGCGATCATTCATCGTCCGAAACTCTTATTACCAGCCGATCTGTCGGATCGTGATGTGGAGAAGGCGCAACGTCTCGCTGAAAAAGCAGAAGGTTCGTGTATGATTACGCGGGCACTGGCTGGTAATGTCAAAGTATCGCTTGAGGCTGTTGTAGAACGCGTGTAAGTTAATTTTCAACAATTAGAAATCAAATACTCCTTTAACTATGCATTTTCTAAATCACAGTTAAAGGAGTATTTTTTACTGAACTCAATAACGATAAGGAGTTTTCAAAGAACCTTGTATCTTCCTTTTTAGCATCTCGTAAGAGGCATTTTCATCTTGTCTCATTAATTTATGAATTATTCGATGGCAACTTGCACATAATAGAGCTAAGTCTTCAGTCTGAGTATCTGTTATACCACTTATACTTAATTGATTTTTATGATGCGCTTCAATGTAACCTTTCCCGATAACTCCATAAACTTCCTCATAATTCATCTCACAAATATCACAGAATAATTGACCAGCATGTTTAATTGCAAACTGTTCTTTTGCTTTTTTAACTACTTTTGCATTTCGTTCTGTTATGTAATGCGTAGCGAGTCGCTTTTCGCCTTCTGTATAACGCTCATCTTCTAGTAGACTTTCAGCAATGTGCGAGTTAAGTACTTCACTTTCGTCTGTATAGTAGTCTATTTGAAAAGCAAAGTATTCTTTAAATTTGCTTTCGAAAGTATCAAACGTCATAAAGGGATGAAATTTTTCCAGTTTAAATGATTTATCTGAACTGTTCAGATCTTTTTTTAAGTTGATTACTTCATTTTGATTCAGCAATACAAATTGTATATCATCTATTCTGACTAACTCCTCCTCAGTAGTAATACAAAAAATAAGATAATCATATTCGGTTACTTTCGTATCTCGAATTCCATACATTCCACCCGTTGCCCCTCTTATTCCGATACGCTTTCCATCTAATATTTGCTTATTCTTTTCTGATTTAAATGATACATTATATTGATCAGACAACGATTTTAACCACTCTTTTGTTAACTTTTTCATTACACTTACAATGTCTTTTTGCACGATCTATCCCCACTCTCGCTTTATTTGGAAGATTTTATTTATGATCAAAAAACAAAAAAATCAAAAGACCAACATAGGATTGATTTTAGGGATATCATTCTTTTATATCCAGTTATCCACATGTGGATAACTCCATTTATGGTATAATTATGCCACTTATCCACAAGTAGAAATGAGGAAACTTACATGTCTCGTGAACTTTATCCGATCGTTGTCAAACCAGAATGGATTGAATCGATTCGAAGCGGATATCCCGCGTTACGCAAGGAAATGTTCGAAGCCTTACAACATGTCAAAGAGGCAGGCGGACTGCTCCATCTGATGACAGAACATAAAGAATACCTCGCGACTGGTTATTTTGGCAAGCAAGAAAAAGGTGTCGGTTGGACTCTCTCAATGGACGAGCAAGAAGCGATTGATGTCGACTTCTTCAAACAACTTTTTGAACAAGCATTAGACAAACGAAACGAATTTTTTGAAGAGTATTCAGAAGCCTTCCGTATTTTTAACGGTGCAGGAGATGGTATCGGTGGTTTGACGATTGACTGTTATGATCATCATTACCTCATTACATTCGAAAATGAAGGCATCTATACATTCCGCCCACTGATTCTTGAAGCTCTTGAATCACTACTGAATTATAGAAGCATTTATGAAAAACGAGACTTCCTCGTCGATCTTCAACCCGTCAAAGGCGACGACTTTTTGAAAGGCGAACGAGGCGATTTTCCTGAAGTCGCACAAGAATATGGTGTGTTGTATGAATATGACTTGGATGCTGGTATGCGGACTGGTTTTGACATTGCCCAACGTGAACTTCGCCGAATCCTTCTCGATTCGGTCGAAAGAAAGACCGTACTTAACCTCTTTTCCGATACAGGAACGTTAACGGTAGCTGCCCTTTATGGTGAAGCCGCCCGAACGACAAGCGTTGATTTCTCGACACGTAGTCGAAATAAGACAAAAGATAATCTTATGTTGAACAGTTTTACTCCCGAAAAACAGAAGATTTTAGTTCAGGATGCGTTCGACTACATCGAACAAGCGGATAAGAAGACTCGTTTTGACGTCGTCTTGTTCCATCCGCCCGTACAAGTCAATACACGGACGCGTCAGTTTCGGACGGAACAGGATCTCGCCCTTTGGATCCAAAAAGTCATTCATTTGACGAATCGTGGAGGACTGCTTGCGATTACGACAGATAGTCCTGCTCTTGATGCATCACAATTGAAAAAAGCTGTCGAGCAAGCATTCAACAAGTTGCGTCAAAAATTCGAAGTCGTGTGGGAGCAGCCGGAGCAGAAAGATTTCCCGACTCCTCCTTCCATGCCACAACTCGCTCCAAAAAGCATTCTCGTTCGTCGTAAATGATGTGTTATCTAAAAAATCCGTTACTGAATTTTTCAGTAACGGATTTTTTATATTTTTAACAGGAAATGTAAAATGAATGGAGAATCATTTTTAATGGGTTGGATATATACTCACTTTACCAAAGTGTGATGTTTGATCAAATCGTTGATAGAGATCGTTTAACGCATCGCGTTCATAGGGAATCTGCTCTTCAATCCGTATTTCAATCACTCCTTCTTCCACTAAACGAATGAGTTCTGCTAAGTGATGTTGCTGTTGCTTCATCTCCTCTACTTTTCCTTTTAGCAACGGGAGCGCGACGAACACAGCTTCGAGTGACAAGGCTTTACTATGCATCATCGTTAAATCTTGTGTCGTCCGTGTCGCGATCGAAATGATGCGTCCCCGCTCTTTTGCGAGTATGAACGATTCTTGTAAATGGTCACCACCCACTGTATCAATGATGACGTCGAATCCATCCAGATCGAGTCGTTTGAGCAATGTTTCAGCTGATTCTTCCTTGTACCGGTGAATGCGAATCCCTTTTGCTTCTAGCCAAGCTGCCTTCTCGTCAGAAGAGGCGCTCGCTGTAACGTCACATCCATAATGACGAGCCAGTTGAACGGTAAGATGTCCCACTCCACCCGTTCCGCCTGCTACATATACGCGGATTCCTGGGGTAATCGCGATTCGCTCTTTTAAAATTTCCATTGCTGTCAATCCAATCACCGGTAAACAACCAGCAACCTCAGCCGATACCCCTTCCGGTCGTAAGACTGCCATTTGTTCAGGCACAAGCATTTCTTCCGCTAACGCACCGGCGCGTTTTCCAAGTCCACCGCCGAATGCGACGATGCGATCGCCGACAGAAAAAGACGTCACACCCTCCCCGATTTCAATCACTTTCCCCGTTACATCACCCTGGAGAATTCCAGTCGTTGAAGCCGCCGCCACATGTCCGAAAAACATCTTTGTATCAAGTGGATTGATGCTTGACCCCTCGATTTGAACCCGTAATTCGTACTTCCCCGCTTTTTCGGGTGTGACGTCTTTTTCTGTAAGTGATGCATTTTTTCCGTACTGATCGACTACGAATGCTCTCATGAAGAATTCCCCCTTTTTCAATATTATTCTATCATGATTCAGAATTCTCTCACATTAGTCGTTCATGCTATGATGAAGATATCTTATGACGAGAAGGGACGTTTTTGATTTGAAACAAGAATTGATTGATCGTCTAACTACATACGTGAAAGTCGATACACAGTCGAACTATGAGAGTATGACTGTTCCAACGACAGAAGGGCAATGGACACTAGCTCGTTTGCTCGTAGAAGAATTAAAGACAATTGGCATGGAAGAAGTCACCGTTGATGATAATGGTTATGTCATGGCGACATTACCTGCCAATACAGACGCAGACATTCCAACAATCGGTTTTCTCGCTCATCTCGATACAGCGACAGACTTCACAGGTACGAATGTCCGTCCACAACTCGTGGAAGCATATGACGGACATCCCATCACGTTAAGTGAAGTGCCATCCGTCATTCTATCGCCAACTGATTTTCCTGCACTGCACAACTACGTCGGTCACACCTTGATGACGACAGATGGGACGACATTACTCGGAGCCGATAATAAAGCCGGAATCGCAGAAATCATGACAGCCATGCATCATTTGATTTCACATCCGGAAATTAAGCATGGTCGCATTCGTGTTGCCTTCACACCTGACGAAGAGATTGGTCGTGGACCACATCACTTTAATGTCGAAGCGTTCGATGCCACGTATGCTTATACGGTCGACGGCGGTCCGCTTGGTGAGCTTGAATACGAGAGCTTTAATGCGGCGGCGGCTAAAATCGTCTTCCACGGAACAAATGTCCATCCGGGAACAGCAAAAGATAAGATGGTCAATTCGCAGAAACATGCGATGGCGTTCCACGATCGTCTTCCCGGAGAAGAGTCTCCTGAATTCACGGATGGTTTTGAAGGATTCTTCCATCTGATTTCATTTGACGGTTCGGTCGAAAAAACGACGCTCGACTACATCATTCGTGATTTTGATCGTGAAGCCTTCGAGGGACGGAAACACTTCTTGTCTGCCCTTGTCGATGAGTGGAACAAAAAGTATGGTGCTGGTAGTGTGGAAATCGACTTACACGATCAGTACTACAACATGCGTGAAAAAATCGAGCCCCACATGCACATCGTTGATATTGCTCATGCAGCGATGGAGTCGCTTGATATTACGCCAATCGTTAAACCGATTCGTGGTGGAACAGATGGATCACAACTCTCATACATGGGACTTCCGACACCGAACATTTTTACCGGCGGTGAGAACTATCATGGCAAGTTCGAGTTCATCTCTATCGATAACATGGTGAAAGCAACACAAGTCATCATTGCCATCGCTCAAGGTTTTGAACAAGCTTCGCACTAATCAAAAAGCAGATTCTCAGCGCTGAGAATCTGCTTTTTTCACGTCTGCCGTTGTGGTCTTTAAGCGGTTTATCTTAGACATATTTCAATTAGTTTTTTTCTTGTGTCGTACCGTCAGGAATCGGTAGTTGAACCATACTCCCTGATCCACTGACGAGTGGAGATTTCCCGTCCCACTTCTTGACAGCTTCGTATTGAATCATTTCTTTCGTCAACGTCTTCTGTAATTCTTTTTGTGCTTTTGCCAACCCTTGAGCTTCGATCAAACGCGCATCGGCTGCTCCTTTTGCTTCTACGCGAAGACGTTCTGCCTCTGCTTTAGCGATTTCAAGATCCGTTTTCTTTTTATCGAGTTCCTGCGACGCTTTGACACGCGCATCGATTGCTTCCTGTGTCTTTTCATCTGGTTTTGGTGCACCGAGTGCGACATCCTCGATGATGAAACCGATGTCCTTGACGTCTTCTGCAAACTGCGTCTGAATGCTCGTCGAGACGTTTCCTGATTTTTCACCGAACAGTTCAAGGACGGTAACTTTCGAGATTTGCTCACGCGACGCATCATAGAGTCGTTGTTTCAAGTAACCTTTGGCAATCTCATCGATTTCGATCGGTCCGAACTTGTTGAAGACTTTTGTCACCTTATCCGGCGAAACGGAGAAGCTGTATGTAAAGTCGACGACGATGTTCTTTCCGTCTTTAGTCGCAAGCGTCATGTTATCAAGCGATTTCGTCTGTGTACGGATCGGATACTCCGTCACCCGTGTGATTGGTGAAACGACATGCCAGCCTTGCGATAACGTCTCATCTTTGACACCGCTTGACGGGGTATAAACGACACCAACTTGTCCGGGTTCGATTTGTTCGACGACGAACGGCGTTGTAGCCAGCAGGGCTAATACAAGTACACCAGCGATGATCATCGATGGACGAATTTTTTTCTTCGGTTTGATTTCTCTCATTCTGAATCTCCTTTATCAATCTTTTCTTGGATATAGCGATAGAGTTCCATGCCAAGCAAAACGATGAGGGCGAAAAACAATAACGTGAAAAAGATGGCCATCTAACCCCTCCTCTAGCGAATTCCTTACTTTCTTCTACGCATCCATCTGGAAAATGTTTCATTATTTTAAATATCCGGTTGCTTATTTTTAATTTCTGTCCTAATATGGAAAGAACTTTGCCTGCTCTACGACAGATCATGATTTGTGGTACACTCGAATGAGCACATCACTTACTAGAAACGAGGGTTCATCTCTATATGATTACAGTACAAAACGTCGGTCTTCGCTTTGCGGACCGAAAATTATTCGAAGACGTTAACATCAAGTTCACGCCAGGTAACTGTTACGGTCTGATCGGTGCGAACGGTGCCGGTAAATCAACGTTCTTGAAAATTCTCGCTGGTGACATTGAAGCACAACAAGGCGATGTCATCATCACACCAGGCGAACGCTTAGGCGTCCTTCGCCAGAACCATTACGAATACGAAGAATTCCAAGTCATCGAAACAGTCATGATGGGACACAAACGTCTCTATGAAGTCATGAAAGAAAAAGATGCGATTTATATGAAAGAAGATTTTTCAGATGAGGACGGCATGCGTGCTGCTGAACTCGAAGGTGAATTCGCTGAAATGAACGGTTGGGAAGCGGAGTCGGAAGCAGCGATGCTTCTACAAGGACTTGGCATCAAGGAAGACCTTCACTCGAAAACGATGGCTGAGCTGACAGGATCTGAAAAAGTTAAAGTCTTGCTTGCCCAAGCATTGTTCGGTAAACCTGACATTCTTTTACTCGATGAGCCGACAAACGGACTCGACCTGAAAGCTGTCAAATGGCTTGAAGAATTCTTGATCGGATTCGAAAACACGGTCATCGTCATTTCCCACGACCGTCACTTCTTGAACAACGTCTGTACGCACATGGCGGATCTTGATTACGGTAAGATCCAACTGTATATCGGAAACTATGATTTCTGGTATGAATCAAGTCAGCTTGCTTCGCGTATGGCAAGTGACCAAAACAAGAAAAAAGAAGAGAAGATTAAAGAACTTCAAGCCTTCATCGCACGTTTCAGCTCAAACGCTTCGAAAGCGAAACAAGCGACGTCACGGAAGAAATTGCTTGATAAAATCACACTCGACGACATTCGTCCATCATCACGTCGTTATCCGTTCGTTGGCTTTACGCCAGAACGCGAAATCGGAAATGATCTCTTGATGGTCGATGGTCTCTCGAAGACGATCGATGGCGTCAAAGTCCTTGATAATGTCCGCTTCTCGTTGAACAAGACGGATAAAGTCGCGTTCATCAGCCAGAGCGATATCGCGATCACGACACTATTCAAAATCCTTATGGGTGAGATGGAACCGGACAGCGGTACATTCAAATGGGGCGTCACGACTTCCCAATCATACTTGCCGAAAGATAACTCGGAATTCTTCGAAGGCTCGGATAAGACGATCCTCGATTGGCTCCGTCAGTATTCACCGGCAGATGAGAGCGATACGTTCCTCCGTGGATTCCTCGGTCGGATGCTCTTCTCAGGAGAAGAAGTCATGAAAAAAGCATCTGTCTTATCCGGGGGCGAAAAAGTCCGTTGTATGCTTTCAAAAGCGATGCTCAGTGGTGCTAACGTCCTTGTACTCGACGATCCAACGAACCACTTGGATCTCGAATCGATCACGGCACTCAACGATGGTTTGATCGCTTATAAAGGCGCAATGCTCTTCAGCTCGCATGACCACCAGTTCGTCGAAACGATCGCGAACCGCATCATCGAGTTGACACCAAACGGTATCGTCGATAAAGAAACGACATACGATGAGTATTTGAACAACGATACGATCCAACAGCAATTAACAGCGTTATACGCACAATGATTTTAAAAGAGACCGGAACTGTCGTTTCGGTCTCTTTTTTGAACACGTTGAAGGAGGAATGCGATTTGCGACATCGCGTATGCGCTGCGTTGATTGAAGAGCAACAGATTCTAATGGTCGAGTTACATACCCCTTCCCGGACATTTTGGACGTTACCCGGCGGAGGTGTCGAGAACGGTGAAACTAAAGAGCATGCCGTCGTGCGAGAAGTGTTAGAAGAAACGCATCTTCACGTCACGGTCGAACGGAAACTTTACGAGATTTCAATGGATCAAGGAACAGAGACATGTTTTCTCGTTCGCCGTGTCTTAGATAGTCCTGAACCTCGACTCGGGATTGATCCTGAACTATCGCTTGATCAACAAGAATTACGAGCTGTTCGGTTTCGACCATTAAAGGAGCTTCAAGATGATTCACAGATTTCTCGTTTGCGTCGACTATCGTAACGATATAATCTTTGGATTAAATGAAAATTTAATAACCGTATTTATACTTAAAAATAGTAGTCGGTAACTAAGCTTTTTGATAATCCAAAATCGCTCGATCCAGCGATAGAAAACGAGAACGTTATCAAGGTGTCGACTGCCTATCCGTTTTACCGAGTGGTCACAAATCGTATACGAATCGATAAGATATGAAAAAACGGATTCTCAGGCGCGGGAATCCGTTTTTTCATGCATTGTTCTTCTTTTGTTTCGCTGCCTCTTCTTCGACACGTTGCAACAAGGCCTGAACAATTTTCTCGTTTTCTCGTTCGCCACCGAGTGACAAGAGACTTTTCCCAACGAAGTTTGCCCCTTCATTTTTTCCTGTATAAATCAACAGACAACGAGCGTGTCCAAGTGGTTTGAGCGTAAACGTCATCTCAATCTTAAATATTTTAGCTAACGTGAATCCAATCGTATTTTGTTTAAAGTCCGGCTCATTCGTATAGGCTAAATCGGTCACGATGTAGGTTTCGAGTCGGTTGCCCTGCATGTACGTTTGACGATACGTCGAACCGACGACACCCGGTTTTCGTTCAATCACCTCATGCTGGACGACGTTCGGAATCAGACGTTGCAGCCGCGTGTGATCAAACAAGTGCCATGCTTCCTCAATCGGGATATCGAGCTGTCGTTCTTCTCTCCACGTAATCATAGATCCGCCCCCTTTCTATACAAATACCCTGTCATCCGGTCTTGTAACGTCCGGTGACAGGGCGGGAGCAGATTCTTATTTTACTGTGCTTGTTTCAAGAGCAGCTCCGAGGAACTTCGCCAGTTCAAGCATGCCGTAGCGTCCTGCAGCAGCTTCGGCATCGGAATTATAGTTCGTATTCGTATTGACATCATACGTATAGATCGTACCTGACGCATCCTT
>NZ_DJUM01000055.1:20921-50473 GCF_002440475.1 Exiguobacterium sp. UBA6282
CAATGATTGGATCATCGAAGCCTTCAACGATTTGGAACTTCATCGGTGTTTGCGGCGCTTCTTCACCAACTGGGCAAAACAAGTCATCAATCACACACGCATCAGCTGGGCAAAGTTCGAATCCTTCCGACGTATCGACTCGGACCGCATAGACGAATTTTCCACCCACGAACTCACACCGCGTGATGTACGGTTCTGGTGCTTGGATGTACTCTTGAATCAACGTGATGCCATCGACTGGTTCGTCGAATGTCGAACCATCGAGATAAGCTTCAAGTGCTTCAATCGAATGGAATAACTGGACGCCGAGACCTTTCCCGGCACGGTTATGTTTCGTGATGAATGACGAAACACCGATTTCTTTTGCTGCTTGTACGATTTGATCACGTCCGACAGCAGCTGTTGTCTTTGGTACACGAATCCCAGCCTTACGCAATGCCGTGTATTGATTGACTTTGCTGACTTCAAGACGGAGCGCACGCGTTCCGTTAAAGACAGTCCGGTCATGCTCTTCTAACCAAGCGAGGACCCCTTCCGTCAACTCTGGCGCATAACGATGCCCCCGCGTATGCGAAGACGCACTCATACGACTGTAAAAGACACCTTCTGGCGGCAGTTCATCTAACGGTACGATTCCTTCATTCAAGTGCCACTGCTCGTACGGCAACTTGAGTTCTTCGAGACGTTTGATGAGATGATCCGTCCATTCTTGGTTTTCGTGGAGAATATGAATTTTTGTCATGATTGTTGACCTACCTTTCGTTTCGCTTCGACCAGTGGCATTACGTCACGGGCAAAGCGTTCCATTTCTTCGAGTTGTGGTGAGAATTGTAACAAGAGCAACGTGACACCAACGGCTTCGAACGCTAGAATCCGTTCGGCAATCTGTTCTGGTGTTCCGATCAAGTTCGGTCGCAGACCACGGTTCGAGACGGAATAATCATTTCGCTCGACCTGTTGTTCGAGTTGCGATTTACTGATGAAATCTTGATAACCGGCATAACCGGCGCTGTCTTCCTTGACGTCCGTGATGCGTTGCCACTCAAGAAGCGCTTCTTCTTCCGTATCCCGGCAAATGATGTAGGCAGCAAGACCGAAGCTCTCAAGCGGTGCGTGTCCCGTCGCTTCCCGGCGTATTTTCATGTCATTGATTTTATGAGCTACTTCTTCAACAGTGCCTCCATGCATGACGTAGGCATCACAATGTTCGACGATCGTCCGTTTTCCGGCTTCACTCTCTCCACCAGCGTAGAGCTTAATTCCCGGACGCTGGACGGGTTTCGGATGGAGTTCTGCCTGTTCGATCGTGTAGTGATTGCCGGAGAAGCTGTACGGTGACGCATCTGCCCATAGTCCTTTCATGACCGTGACGAACTCTTCCGTCCGGGCATAGCGTTCATCATGTGCAGTAAAAATACCGTTGTATTGTTTTGCTTCTTCTGCCCACCAGGCCGAGACGACATTGAGCGTAAATCGTCCTCCACTCAACTGATCGATGTTTGCCGCCATCTTCGCCGTCGTCGCCGGATTATGGAACCCGGGACGAACCGCTGTCATGATTTCAAGACGTTCTGTTGTTGCAGCAATCGCCGCTGCCGTTGTCCATGCCTCAAGACTCGGTTCCTTGATGCCTTTGATATCGTTCAAGTTCAATTCCGCAATTAACGTCGTCGAGAAGCCGATGCGTTCAGCTGTTTGTGCGACTTGTTTCGCATAATCGAATGTCGCTGGCATCTGTTCATCCTCGACGTTACGTAACCATCCCCCAAAAATCGGTAACCAAAAACCATACTCCACTCCATCGTCCCCCTTATCATAAAAAAACGCTCTTTTCGAAGTTCGAAAAGAGCGACGGTATCTTGTCCTGTCCGCTCTTATCTTCAGAAGGTATTCCTTCCTGGAAGTAGCACCTTCCGCCATAGCGGGGTTGCTGAAGTGTCTTCGGGCCAGTCCCTCGACTTCTCTAGATAAGATGTGTTGCATTCATCGTACAGAATTCATTGAACTAAAGCAACCATTAAACCGTCTTTTCCTATCGGATTTATTCCAAAGAAAAATCCCGACGTAGTGTCGGGATTCGGAATTAGTATGGTGCGACGAAATCTGATGTTTGCTCTGGCGCCTGCTCCCCACGAATACGATCGTAGAATTTGGCAAGCGTGACACTGAAGTATGGTCCGACCCATAGGACAGCAAGACCAAGCGTAACGATAACAAGCAACGCCCAACCGATAAACGATAAGAAGAGCAAGAATGCTTCCATCTTGTGTCCATCCATGAGTTGCCGTGAGCGTGTAATTGCCTCGAGAATACCGATTGACGGCTCATCCCGAAGGATGTAGTACGTCAACAAGTAAGAGAATGACTTGATGATACCAGGGATGATTAAGAGTAACGTCCAGAGCGCGATAAAGATGAATTGAACAATGGCCAGCCCCACCACTTTCAGGAACATACCATATGGCTCAAACAAATCCGTCACTTTCGTTTCTTCGCCACGAGCAATCGACATGGCAATCCATGTCCAACCGACTCCTACTGGAATCAATAAAATCGACACCAATAATACAACGAGATCTATACTACTAGACGGCTCATCGATATCCGATCCAAATAAATTAGGAACACCCTGAATAATACTAAACAGCAGAAAAGCTAGGACTGCAAATCCCCAACGACCGCTGAGCGACTCCTTCGCTGCTTTCTTTAATTGAGATGACATGAGTAAGGTCCTCCTTGAAAAATAAGTTCTCACCTTACTCTACGGCTTAAAACTTCTAATGTTTCACTCTTTTTTCAATAATTTCCCGTCTCGTTGCTGGTTGAGCCAAGCACGCTCAAGTTGTCGTCCACATGTTAGAACGAACGTTGAACATCGAAGCGCTCCATCACAAACCAAATGTCATGTTTTTTATCTATGTACGCTGATATATCTCCACAGCCGGATCCCGTTGCTTGTATTTCGCGACGATGACGATCAGGACCGTGATGATCACAAGCAGGAACCAAGAAGACAACTTTCCGAGATCAACGACTTCCCATCCTCTTTCCTGATGTGGATAGACCCACCCTTTAAAGAACGTCACGATATTCTCAGCAATCCAAATAAAGAACGCGATCAGTAAAAAAGACAGGACGAGCGGCATCCGGTAGATCGTCTGCTCGATCGTAAAATGAACCCATGACTTATAGAAGACAAGGACGACGAGGACCATCAATAGCCAGCGTGCATCGAAGATCCAGTGGTGGGTGAAGAAGTTGAGATAGACGAGACTGCCTACGCTGATCGCAAGCCAAGGTGGTGGGAATGCTGTGAAGCGTAAATGAAATCTTCGGAACGCTTGACAGACATAACTTGCGACACTTGCATACATGAATCCTGCATACAAGGGAACACCAGCCACTTTCGTTAGAGCCTGTTCCGGATAACTCCAAGACCCAACGTTCACTTTGAACAGTTCAAGTGCTAGACCAATCACGTGAAAGAGTAAGATCAGTTTGAACTCTTCCAGCGTTTCATAACGCGTGACAAGTAAGACGATTTGGACGAGAAGACACCATAGCAACAGGAGATCGTATCGAGCGATCGGTTCAGCAGGAAGATAACGTGAAAGAGCAAGCGCTGCGAAAATCATGACGGGAAAGACGCAACAGACGGCTTCTATGTATGTAAAACGAATCAGGTGTCGGATCGCTTTCATCCTGTCATCTCCTTTTTTCTTCAGTATACGTTTCTCTTTCGACCTTCCCCTCCTTCTTAAGATGGAAAAAACGGAAAATTTCGTCTTTCTTCTTCTACTTTCCTCATGATACAGTTAACGAATCAATTATTTTTAAGAAATGAGGTGTTAGACATGACGCGTCATCGTGCTTCCTGGTTATTACGCGCTACGTTAAAGTGGGGACTCTTCCTACTCGGTTTATTTTTACTCGCTCTCGGCTCATCGATGATGATCACTGCTGAACTCGGTGTCTCGACGTGGGATGTATTGCATCTCGGTCTCCAAAAGAAAACACCACTGTCCGTCGGAACGATTATTTTGCTCGTTGGTCTATTACTCGTGTTCGTTAAGTACACATTAGACCGCGTCACACCACAAATTGGAACACTCGTCAACGCGATTTTCGTCGGTGTCTTCATGAATCTTGTCCTTAATTCTCATCTCTTACCCTCTTTTGAGTCGATTTGGTTGAATACGATCTGGTTGATTTTCGGCATCTTCATCATCGGCATGGGGGCAGGTCTTTATGTTGCTGTCGGATATGGAGCCGGTCCACGCGATGGGTTGACGCTGACACTTGCAGAGCGATTTGGAACGTCGATTCGTCTGATGCGGACGATCATGGAGGTCACGGCATGCGGCATTGGCTGGTTGCTCGGTGGTCCTGTTTTCTTCGGTACAATCCTCTCGATTTTCTTAATCGGACCATTCCTACAATTTTGGTTGTTCTATTTCCGTCGGATCATTGCAGCGATCGATGCAAAAGGAATTCCAGCGTCTAAACGCCAAATTAGCTAAGTCGCCTGACTCGATATCATTCCGCGTGAATGATATCTCTTTTTATGTTAAAAGCAAATAAGTTGCGTC
Source organism: Exiguobacterium sp. UBA6282 (assembly GCF_002440475.1). Lineage (NCBI taxonomy): Bacteria > Bacillati > Bacillota > Bacilli > Caryophanales > Exiguobacterium > Exiguobacterium sp. UBA6282. Next base: position 25,511 of record NZ_DJUM01000055.1, read on the forward strand.
ATCAAATTAAACACGTTATATTCGTTTACATATCAATCTTTGATACGTCAAAGGTTTCTTCGAACGAAGGGAAGGATGTGATGGATTGAGTATCTCCTGCACTGAAAAAGGACGGTTGATCTATGCACTCGTTTCTGTCAATAAGACGATTGCTCAAAAATTTGATCTCTGTACGGATGGTTTTAGTCAGACTCGAATGGATCTACTCGCTCAACTACAAGTCGATCAAACGATTAGCCAAAAAGAGTTACAAAAACGCGTTAATGTGGATCATGCGGCAGTGACCCGTCATCTCAAGCACCTGGAATCGACCGGGATGATTGCTCGCGAGCGTTCAGCTGCTGACAATCGGGTGATTCTTGTTTCTTTAACGGAACAAGGGGCGACGCGCATCGCTCAATTACGCGAACAAAAAGATGAGTTTCTCGAGGATCTACTCGAAGGATTCTCTGCTGAAGAACAACGGACGTTAGCTGAGATGATTCAGCGCATCGAAGCAAACGCTGACGCATTACCTAAACTAAAAGAGGAGTCGATTTAATATGGCAACGCAAACTCAAACAGACTTCATGGAAATCGTTAAAGGACGTCGCTCGATTCGTAACTACGACACGAACGTAAAAATTTCAAAAGAAGAAATGACACAAATCCTTGAAGAAGCAACACTTGCACCTTCTTCTGTCAACATGCAACCATGGCGTTTCCTCGTCATCGATAGCGAAGAAGGAAAAGCAACACTTGCACCACTCGCGAAATTCAACCAAGTCCAAGTCGAGACATCTTCTGCTGTCATCGCTGTCTTCGGTGACATGAACGCAGTCGATCAACTCGAAAACATCTACGACACAGCTGTTGCGAAAGGGCTCATGCCACAAGAAGTACGCGATCGCCAAGTACCTGCGATCCAAGGCATGTACAGCAGTATCTCAGCAAACGATTTGAAAGATAGCATCTTGATCGACTCAGGTCTCGTTTCGATGCAATTGATGCTCGTCGCTCGTGCGCACGGATATGATACGAACCCAATCGGTGGTTACGAGAAAGATCAAATCGCAGAAGCATTCGGTCTTGAAAAAGAGCGTTACCTCCCAGTCATGTTGCTTTCAATCGGTAAAGCAGTAGATGCAGGATACCCATCGGTTCGTCTACCAATCGCTGACATCGCAGAATGGAAATAAGCGATCTCACTCAGTCCGGATTCCTTTTATAGGAATCCGGCTTTTTTGTATACTCAGAGAAAAGGAGGCGTCTGTAATGTATGATGTGACGATTATCGGAGCCGGTGTAGCGGGAATCTTCCTTGCTCATCAGCTCGTTGAAGATGGGCAATGCGTCTTACTGCTCGATGCCGGAAAACCAATCCGCAAGCGAACAGTAGAAGATGCGTATCTTGGATTTGCAGGGCTTGGAAAATCAGAAGGAAAATTCAATTATGCGATGGGATTCGGCGGAGAACTCGTCTCAAAAATCGGTGAAGAGACGACACGACGACTGTTCCAAGAAGTCGATAATCTTTTATGTACATACGGTGCCGATATGATCGAGACCTACTCGACGCATTCACCTGCTGTCGCAATTCGCGCCCGTCGTGCTGGTCTCCATACGGTCGAGACAACAGTGCGCCATTTAGGCACAGCACGGACAGTTGGCGTCTTCACGGCGTTTGAGGATGCTTTATTGCCACGACTCGATGCTCGTTTCGAAACGACGATCGAACAGATCACGAAGTCGGAGGCGTTTACGATTAAAACAGCGGACGAAACCTTCGTAAGTCGACGGATCGTGTTCGCGACAGGTCGTTCCGGTGCAGACTTTACGTTGCAACAGTTAGCGACGCTTGGTGTCATCCCACAGCGGACCCGACTTGATCTCGGAGTGCGGGTCGAGACGGATGAGGCACTATTTCGAACATTACTACAGGAGACGTTCGAGACAAAGCTCGGTTACGACTCACCTTATGGTAAAGCCGTCACCTATTGCATGAATCCATGCGGACGGATCATCCGCAAATATCAAGAAGGACTCGTCATGCCGGACGGTCAAAACGTCCATGAGACGGCAGATGGATCAACGAATTTGAACTTTACACTGTTTCTCCCGCGTTATTTTTCGACGTTAGCACAAGCCAATGCATACGCCACACGCGTTATCGGAGGAATCAATCAAGGACAGGATCGCATCGTTGTCCAGCGCCTCAGTGACTTTCGAAAATCGCGAGCGACAACAACGGATCAATTGCTTCATAACGGAATCATCCCTTCGCTAGCTGCTTCCCCTGGAGATTTACACGCGGAAGTACCTGTGGAAGACCTCCTCGTCTTAGAAGGTTTTTTAAAACGCCTCGAGCGACTCCTTGAGACGGAACTTCCAGCAGATACGTTACTTTATGGACTAGATGGTAAGTTTTACGCACCGATGCTTGAGACGTCAGAAACATTTGAGACGACATGCTCCGGTGTCTATGCGATCGGTGATTGCTCTGGTGCAACGCACTCTCTTGCCCAAGCAGCCGCTAGCGGACTTCATCTCGGACATGCTTTGACGCAAACAAGCCGGTCCCTCTTCGCCTAAGCGGAGATGGACCGGCTTGTTTTACTTCTTGAATGCTTCATACACCTTCAATTGTTTCCCTTTGACTTTCGTCGTCTTCATCGCTCGTAAGACAAGCGGACCTTTGCCGTTCAGGATATCGACATACGTCAACGTATCCTGAATCGAGATAATCCCGATATCGTCTGCTGTGACGCCTTCAATCTTCGCGATCGTTCCAACGAAGTCGACGGCACGAAGTTTCTTTTTCTTTCCGCCGTTAAAGAACAACTTCATGATGTCGGCATCAAGCTGTTCCGTTTTCGACGAACGCGTATCTGCCGTCGCCATTTTCTCTTCGAACGCATCCGCTGTCCGCATCAAGTCCTTTTCCGTCGGTGCTTGGCGGCGTGTCAGCTTCCCGTGATATTGCTCGATTTCCTTCAGGCGACGTTCGTCTGCTGGTGTGACAAGACTAATTGCTTGTCCAGTTGCTCCTGCACGACCCGTCCGACCGGTCCGGTGAACGTAGCTTTCTCGTTCGACAGGGAGATCATACTGGATGACATGCGTGATGTTCTCGATATCGATACCGCGTGCTGCGACGTCTGTTGCAACGAGAATCCGGAATTTACCGGCACGGAACGCCTTCATCGCATCAAGTCGATCGTCTTGTTCCATTCCTCCGTGAATCGCTTCAACCGGATACTCATGTGCACGGAGACCATTTGCAACGAAATCGACATGTTCTTTCGTCCGACAGAAAATCATACAGCGATCCGGGTTTTCAGCGACGAGGACATCTTTTAGAATCGCGAATTTCGTCTTATCCGTCACCGGAATATAACTATGCGTAATCGTTGAGACGACGGTTTCACCCACTTCGATTCGTTTCGGTGCATCCATGTAACGATTGCTCAACTGTGCGATATCTTCCGGGAAGGTCGCAGAGAATAAGAGTGTCATCCGATCTTTTGGTAACTCGGACAAGATGGCGTCGACTTGATCGAGGAAGCCCATATTCAGCATTTCATCGGCTTCATCCAAGACGACGTAACGGATTTTCTCAAGCGATAGCGTGCCCCGCTCGATATGATCGCGTACACGTCCCGGTGTACCGACGACGACGTGTGTCTTTTGTTTGAGTTCCGTGACTTGTCCACGGAACGGTTGCTTGCCGAAGACGGCCGTCGCTTTGATCCGCTTATAGCGTCCGATGTTCATGATGTCTTCTTTGACCTGCAAGGCAAGCTCACGTGTTGGCGTCAAGACTAAGACTTGTGGTTTGTTTTCTTCCCACTCGACGAGTTCACAAAGGGGGATTGCGAAGGAAGCCGTCTTCCCACTTCCTGTCCGTGATTTGACGATGACGTCTTTTCCGGATAATACGACGGGAATGACCGATTGCTGGACTTCGGTTGGTGCCGTGTATCCGAGTTGCTCGATCGAGTCGAGAATCGGTGTGCTTAAGTTAAAATCATTGAATCGTATACGTGTCATAGGATGTCCTCATTTCTTATCGTAAAAAAAGCTTCCCACCGAAACGATGAGAAGCCCAACGAATTATTTGGATGCTACTTTATCTTTTTTGATTTGCTTACTACGTAATTGACCACACGCAGCATCGATATCTGTTCCGTGCTCAAGACGAACACCCCAGTTCAAGCCGTTCTTCTTCAACGTATCGTAGAACGTCGTGATATCTTCAGACGTACTGCGTTGATATTGACCGTGCTCATCGACTGGGTTGTACGGAATCAAGTTGACATACGTCAGGTGACGTTTGTCTTCAAACAATTTCGCGAGTTCGACCGCGTGTTCCTTTTGGTCGTTGACGCCACGAAGCAAGATATACTCGATCGTGATTTTACGGTTCGTTGTTTGAACGTAATAATCGATTGCTGGCATCAATTTCTCAAGCGGAATCGCCCGGTTGATTTTCATGATTTGCGTACGCAATTCATTGTTTGGTGCGTGAAGCGAGATAGCTAAGTTGACTTGGAGTTTTAAGTCAGCGAACTTGTAGATCTTGTCTGCCAAACCACTTGTTGAAACCGTGATGTGACGCGCACCGATTGCAAGACCATTGTGGTCCTTGATGACGTTCAAGAAGTCGACCATGTTGTCGAAGTTATCGAACGGTTCACCGATACCCATGACGACGACGTGGCTGACACGTTCTTCGTTTCCGACTGCATCGAGGTGATGTTGAACGTTCATGATCTGCTCAACGATTTCGCCTGCTGACAAGTCGCGGCTCTTCTTGATGAGACCACTTGCACAGAAGCTACAGCCGATGTTACAGCCAACCTGTGTCGTAACACAGACAGAAAGACCGTATTTATGACGCATCAAAACCGTTTCGATCAAGTTGCCATCATATAATTTGAAGAGGAACTTGATTGTTCCGTCCGCTGATTCTTGCTTGACCGCTTCTGTCATCGAGTCAATCGTAAAACTCTGATCTAACAACTCAAGGCAATCCTTGTTGACATTCGTCATTTCCGCGAAAGTCGTGACACGTTTACGGTAGAGCCAATCCCATACTTGTTTGGCACGGAATGGTTTGTGCCCTTGATTCGATAACCATTCTGTCATCTGCTCAAGCGTTAATCCATAAATGGATGGTTTATTCATTTCAAAAGACCTCATTTCTTTTTCCAGAACTACAACATTCCTTTATCTTAGTAAAAATCAGCGCGTGACGCAACGTTCAAATCCTAAATGTTCAGTTTCTGTAAATTTTTTTCGTCACTTTCGATCAAATCGACAGACTTCGACGCCCGAATTGAACGAATGCTCCAGTCAAGAAAATGAGAAATAGGACGAATAGGATGACCGAATGGAGCAGAAAATGATTCGTTCCTTCTAGTAATTGCGTCGTATTGAATAAGGAGAAGACGGATAGATAACGGAGCCACTCTGTCTTGTCACTCAGTTCAGACAGAATCGTCAAGACGATCGATAGGATGAGTACACTACCAGCAAGCGAAAAAGCACGTCGTTCTTCATCGAATAACGTCGCAATGAATAACGTAAATGTACCAATTGCAAAGAGTAACATTAGCGCATTGAGTTGAATTCGCCATAATACCATAGTATCGATCGTAATTCCGCTCATCCACCAATCCGCTACCATCAATACGAGACCGTTCAGCGTGACGAGAAGAAGACTAGCGAGTCCGATGACGCTTGCAACTGCTAACGTATAGTCATTTCGTGTGATCGGTGCCGCTAGGTAGACGATCAATTCTCCATTGTCGATTGGTCGCGCGACGAGTCGTGCTGCTAGCGAGAGTAAAAATAGACTCGCGATGACTTGGAAGATCAATCCGTAATAATTCCCACCGAGCAGATCAAGCACATTATTGAATCCTGTCACCTTATCGTATTGAAAGGCTTTCAAGACTTCCGGAGGTAACGCTTCTAGCTTTGCTTCTAGTAAACCTGTCTTCATCATCGATGGATAAAGCAACGCAAGCATCAACAAATAAAGACTCGTTCCAATCGAATAAGCAAGAACAGGCTTTCTGACTTGCTTGAATAAAGAGCGGATTAGCAACATCACGATGGTTCCTCCTCGCCGTAATAATGCAAAAAGACCTGTTCTAGATCATCCGCCGATTGTCGGATCAATCGCACATCATACTGCGTTAAATAAGCAATCACCTGGTTTAAGGTTAACGTCTCATCCGTTTGAAAACTGACTTCTGTCCGCTTCGGTTCAACGCCGACTTGCCTCGCGAATTGCGCCGCCTCCGTCTCACTTTGAAAAACGATCGTGTACACCTTTCGACTCGATCGAATCAACGCATGAATATCGGATTCGACGATGATGCGGCCCGCTTTGATTAAAGCGGCTCGATCACACGACTTTTCCATCTCTGGAAAGTGATGCGAACTCATCAAGATCGCTTTTCCCGCTTGTTTCTCCTGTTCAATCCACTCTAAAAAACGCTCTTGCATCAAGGGATCAAGTCCACTTGTCGGCTCATCGAGTAGGTAGACCGGCGCATCCTTCATGAAACAACCGACAAGTGCCAGTTTTTGTTTCATTCCTTTTGACATCTTTCGGATTTTTGTCTTCGTCTCAAAGGGAAACCGTTTCAACAACAATTGCCGCCGTGCCGGATCGCTGCCGTGTAGTCGCTGCATCAAATCCAGCATGTCTGCTCCTGTCATCTCTCCAGGCAGACTAATTTCACCCGGTAAATAACCGACCAACTGCTTTACTTCTTTACTTTGATTCCAGCAATCAAAACCGCCGACGGTTGCTTTTCCATCGTCCGCAGCCAATAGTCCCATTAAATGCCGGAGCGTCGTTGATTTTCCGGATCCATTTGGTCCGATAAAACCGAATATCATACCCGGCTCAACCGTAAAACTGACATCGAATATCCCGCGTCCCGGCGCAAATTCCTTCGTCACATGCTCCAAACGGATCATCATCCGACCTCCTCATCCTTTATTTCGCTCATCACTGTATTCATACCCGTTTTGAAGCAGTTTGTTCGGATCAAAACGATAGATGACGAATCGCTCGTCGTGATTTTTGTCATAAAGATCCTGCAATCGAATCTCATCAACTTGATCAAATACGGTATGGCGCTCTAGATATTCCCGGTATTCATCAGTTGGGTAATACAAAATGAGATCAACTGAACGCGAGGAGCGCTCGACTGAATCTAGGATGTGATCGACTATTTTCATGAAAATTTGCGAAGAGAATGGATTGAAAAAATAAAACTTGTTTGCCTCATCCGGAATGACGTACTGCTCGGCATACGCCTGTTCAAATCGTAAACCTCCGGAACGCCGCTTCCGTCGACTTTGGTAGTTCCCCATATTCCGGATCGCGTCTTCGTAAAATTGTCCGTTCATCTCGATTCCGATGACGGAGCAGTCAAAACGGTCGTGTAAGTAAAAGTTCAAGCGCCCTTTCCCACATCCGAAGTCAATGACAGTATCCTGTTTTTGAAACAAATACGTTTCGCACAGTTCGTCTAATGCTGCATAGGGCGTTGGTTCATATCGATTGTAGTGACTGAACACACTATAAAGATGTTGCATCTCAATGGTCTCAATTCGTAGTCGTTGATCGTATTCCTGTTCATTCATCGTTTGTTCCTTCTTTCCGGCATTCTTTCCTTCATCGTACTATACTGAAGAAGTACATTATTCGTTTTTTGAAAGGGGATTTCATAATGATCGTCGTTACGAACCGTATTAAAGTCAAAAAAGGAATGGCTGCTGCCCTCGCTCCTCGTTTTACACGTCCAAGTGGACTTGATACGATGGATGGATTCATCCGCGTCGAGGTCTTGTTGACACAAAACATCGAAGAACATGATGAGATGAACGTCAACATGTACTGGGAAGATATGAAGAGTTTCCAAGCATGGCGGGAAAGTGACGATTTCAAAGCGTCCCATAGTCGACCGGCGAATAGTGAAGCGGGAGAATCGCCAATGCTCGGTAGCGAGATTCTGACGTACGAAGTCGCTTCGGTCAAAGAACGCGCGCAATAAACTAAAAAGGACTCGTCTTGAGTCCTTTTTGTGTGCCCATATCAAAATAGTGAAAGGGTGTATTTGTCTCAAATGGTATTATTTGTTATTATAGTGCCAATACAGAGAGAAGAGGACCTTTCATGAATTCGTTAACTATATTTGAACAAGTCATTCGTAGCTTACCTGACGATCGTACGTTACGACGTGATGAATTATGGACGGATGATTTTTTATTGCAACAGGAGAATAATCTAACCGTCTATTATTCTCCGATCGGTGAATATATCAATACTGAGGCTAAAGTCGTCATCGTCGGGATCACACCTGGCTTTGAACAGATGCGAATCGCCTTTGAGGAAGCGACGGATGCGCTCCATCATGGTGCTTCGCTAGAAGAGACGGCACGGCTCGTCAAATATACAGCCAGTTTTGCTGGAACGATGCGACGTAATCTCGTCCAGATGTTAGATGCACTTGAGCTTCCAGCATTGCTTGGAATCGAGACGACGGCTAGCTTATTTCATCAACATCAGGAATTATTACATCCGACGTCACTGTTAAAGCAACCCGTCTTCTATCGGGAAAAAAATTATTCGGGGCATCAACCGAAGATCAGTCGCAGTCCTTTATTGAGACATTATGCGGAGGAACACTTCGTCGCTGAAATCAATCAGCTACGAAAACCGACACTGTTGATTCCACTTGGTCGTGTCGTCGAAGCACAAGTCCGTAGTTTGATTCATGATGGACGAATCGAACAGCATCAGCTTCTTTCAGGCTTCCCTCATCCATCTGGTGCGAATGGTCATCGGAAAAAACAGTTTGAAGAGAATCAACCGTACTTAATGAAACAGCTCATTCAGCATTTTGCGGAGTAGCTCATTCTTTTTTTGAAAAATGACGCCATCCTCATACGGATAGCGTCATTTCAATTTAAACCATTAATAAACACACATCATTCGCGAATGCTACTGGATCCTCGAGTGGGAGTCCTTCGACAAGCAATGCTTGTTGATACATCAGTTTTGTATAGCGCTCAAATTTCGAACGGTCGTTTTGATAAGCTGATTCAAGAGATTTAAACACCAGGTGTGACGGGTTCAACTCGAGAATCTTGACCGCTTCTACCCCTTCATTATTCGGCATCGCTTTCAAGATTTTCTCCATCTCAATTGAGACGGCGCCGTCTGTCGCAAAGCAGACAGGATGCGATTTTAGACGCGTCGATGCTTTGACTTCCTTGACCTGTCCACTTAAGATCTCCTGCATCGCTTGGAACATTTCTACTTGTGCCTCTGTCGTCTCTGCTTCTTCTGCTTCGATTCCTAAGTCACTGCTCGTAACTGATTTGAATGTTTTCTCGTCATACGTCATCAGCATCTGAATCGCGAACTCATCGATCTCTTCCGTGAAGTACAAGATGTCATATCCTTTATCACGGACGAGCTCGGATTGCGGTAATTTATCCAAACGATTTGTGCTCTCACCAGCGGCGTAGTAGATATGCGCTTGGTCTTCCGGCATCGCTGCGACGTATTCTGCGAGCGTGATCAACTTCTTCTCCTTCGCTGAGTAGAAGAGGATCAGGTCCTGTACCTGTTCTTTATGCATGCCATAATCATTGTACATACCAAACTTCAGCTGACGTCCGAACGCTTGATAGAACGTTTCGTACTTCGCGCGATCTTCGCGCAAAAGTGCTTCGAGTTGTGTTTTAATTTTACTTTGGATATTTTTCGCGATCAGTTTCAATTGACGATCGTGTTGCAACAACTCACGCGAGATGTTAAGCGATAAGTCCTCCGAGTCGACCATTCCTTTGACGAAACTGAAGTGATCCGGCAACAAATCACTGCATTTTTCCATGATCAACACACCATTCGTGTAAAGCTCGAGTCCTTTTTCAAATTCTTTCGAATAATAATCGTACGGTGCCTGTTCCGGAATGAATAAGATCGATTGATAACGAACGGCGCCATCGACGCTGATATGAATGTGTTTTGCCGGTTTGTCAAAACCATACCGCTTCTCTTGGTAGAAATTCGCATAGTCTTCGTCTGTCAATTCTCGTTTGTTCTTCCGCCAGATCGGCACCATGCTGTTGATCGTCTTGACGACCTCGACCTCTTCCGTCTCATCACTGCCTTCGATCGGCTGACGTTCGAGTTCCTTCATCTCGATCGGATAACGGATGAAATCCGAGTATTTCTTGATGATGCTGCGCAGACGATACGTCTCGAGGTATTCGTCATACGATTCTTCTTCCTCGTTCGCCTTGATGTGGAGCGTAATCTCCGTTCCGACGGTTTCTTTGTCGACTTCCTCGATCGTATAACCTTCGACACCACGCGATTCCCATTTATAAGCGACTGCACTGCCGTACGGTTTCGTAACGACAGTGACGACGTCTGCGACCATGAAGGCAGAATAGAATCCGACACCGAATTGACCGATGATATCATGACCATCTTGTGCTTCATTCTCTGCCTTGAAGGCAAGCGACCCACTCTTTGCGATCGTACCGAGATTCTCTTCTAGTTCTTCCTTCGTCATTCCGATTCCCGTATCACGAATGATGAGTTGACGTGCTTCTTTATTTGGTTCGATCGTAATTTTGTAGTGTTCCTTTTCGAACGAAATCGTCTCGTCCGTCAATGCTTTGTAGTACATCTTATCCATGGCGTCACTAGCATTCGAGATCAATTCGCGCAGGAAAATCTCCTTATGCGTATAGATGGAATGAATCATCATCTCCAGCAATCGTTTTGATTCCGCCTTAAATTGTTTCGTTTCCATGCTCATTCTGCCTCCCTTTTTTAGCACTCAATCATACAGAGTGCTAATTCATCTCCTATTATTAGGGAGTTCGAAATATCTGTCAATCACCTTTTTCACTGTATGTCGCGACTTTTTCACGGACGATTTTTCCGATTTGACGTAAGTGTTCCGCTGACCCATAGGTGCCATGGCTGACGCCTTTTTCATCCTTTCGATTACCGAGACCGATGAACTGCTCACTCGGTTTGAAGTGGAGTCCGACGACGGGGACCTGAAATCGTGACGAGAAGCCGATTTGAAAAATCGCGTCTGGATAATCCGTTGGTCGATAGGTTGTCCAATCGATATCTGGTTCGAGCTTCGCAAATCGTTCCGTGTGTTCCTTACCGAGCAGGATGATTCCTTTTATCGAAAACAGTTCAAGCAGGCGTAACAAAAATGTCTGACCGAACGGACTATCTTCCAACACGCTGCGTTCTTTGATCGCTCCCATGTAGTGGTGCGTCGGAAACGGAAAAAAATCCAAGTGAATGACTGGATCAAACGTCTTTTCGTAAAACGACGCACCGAGTCCGTTCAAGAATCCTTCGAGCTTACCCCCACCTGGTCGACCGAACCAGGTCCGGTACACATTTGGTTGTTTAAAGTAACGATTGAAGCGCCGGATTGAATCTGTCAGCGTCTCCTCCTGCAGATAATCCTCCCATGACATCGACTTCGGACGAATAAAGAGCGGACCGGTCTCGTCGAATCGTAATGCGCCCGTCCGGTCTAAAAACTGCGTTCGGGATGGGTTCGTCGCGATCGTCACCCAACTGCTACGCGTCGCATCACCAAACCAAAGGACAGGTGTCGTTTGATCAATCAGTTGATCTGCGAACGCACTTTTCTCGAGCGTCATTTGATACTCGACAGCTTCCTGTAATAATTTTTTAGCAAGTTGCCATTGATCGGATGTCAGCGTTCTCATCTCCCTTTTTACAGCGATTATGCTGTTGTAGATGTACCCCTTATCTTCTATTACTAGACGCATCGATGGGTTTAATCTCCATTTCTCCGGGAATGTTTCATAAGGTGAACGATACGACTTAGGAGGGATTTAGCAATGGGTAGACTGGATCAAAAAATAGCTGTCATTACCGGCTCGGCAACAGGGATTGGACAAGCGACTGCGCTTGTATTCGCAGAACAAGGAGCAACGGTCGTTTGTGCCGATGTCTCACTTGAAAAAGCAAAACAAACAGTAGAACAGATTACACAACAAGGCGGGAAAGCGGAAGCCGTCCATGTCGACGTCTCAGACGTCGAGAGTGTTGAGCAACTTGCGAAGCATGTCAAAGAGACATACGGTACGGTCGACGTCCTCTTCAACAATGCCGGAATCGATGAACAAGGCGGGAAAGTCCACGAGTATCCAATCGATCTCTTCGACCGGATCATCGCTGTCGATTTACGCGGTACATTCCTCGTCAGTAAATTCTTGATTCCACTCATGCTGGATAACGGTGGTTCGATCATCAACACGTCATCGATGTCGGGTCGCGCAGCTGACTTGAACCGGTCTGGTTATAACGCGGCGAAAGGCGGGATCGCGAACTTCACTCGCGCGATGGCAATCGATTACGCGCGTCATGGTATTCGTGTCAATTCGTTATCGCCAGGAACGATTGAAACACCACTCATCGATACACTCGTCGGTGAAAAAGAAAAAGAACAAGGCAAACAGTTCCGCGATGCGAACGCCTGGATCACACCACTCGGTCGACTCGGTAAACCACGCGAGATGGCAACGGTCGCCCTCTTCCTTGCTTCTGACGACAGCTCATATGTCACAGGTGAGGACATCACGGCGGATGGCGGCATCATGGCTTATACATGGCCGGGAGAGATGTTAATCGATTCGAAGTGGAAAGACGAAGCAGAAAAAAGTGAATGAGCAATGCGCGGTGTAACCCTTTAGTTGCACCGCTTTTCTTTTACCTCAAGACGTTCAGTACCGTAAATTATTTTCTGAATTAGTTTACCTCCCTGAAGTATTTTTATCAGGGTACACTACAGGTAAAGGGGGAAAAATTCATGCAAACAGCGATTACTTACTTACAACGGTGTCTTCAAATTCCAAGTGTCAATCCGATGGACGGAGAAGAAGCCGTCGCACGTTACGTATACGATGTATTGGTCGATCATCAGATCTCGACAGAATGGATTGAAGTTTCACCAAAACGAATTTGTCTCGTCGCGACCGTCCCTGCGAGCGAGGATGTTTCACGTCCTGCCGTCCTCGGTCTATCTGGTCATCTCGATACGGTTCCAGTTCAAGAAGACGGCTGGACGAAAGATCCATATGGTGGCGAAATCGAAGACGGCCGCATCTATGGTCGTGGGGCTTCTGATATGAAATCAGGTGTCATGGCAATGGTGCAAGCACTGATTCAATATAGAGAACGTCAAGAACGACCAAACACTATCAAACTTCTGATTACATCCGATGAGGAGAATGGAATGACGGGTGCTCGTCATTTGACCGAACAAGGACACGCGGATGATTTAGACGCTTTACTGATTACAGAACCAACAAGTGGAATGATCGGTTATGCACAAAAAGGTGTCGTTGGGATCGAAGTGACATGTCGTGGGAAAAGTGCACACAGCTCTGCCCCTCAACTCGGACGTAATGCGATCGATGACGTCTATCGCGTCATCCAGGAAGTGAAGTCGGAACGCTTCTCGATTACAGCGAATCATCATCCGGCGCTTGGTCCAGTCGTTGCGTCGATCACCTCGATTTCAGGAGGCGAAGGACCGAACGTCGTTCCGAGTCAGGCTTCCTTTTATATGGATATCCGGACGATTCCCGGGTTCGGTCGAGCGGACGTTCTTGCTGCCTTTACAGCTATCGAGCGTCGTCTTGTAGCAGAAGATTCCGAGTTTGATATGAACGTGACCGTCATCAAGGATATTCCTTCTTGTGAAACCGATGAACAGGCGCCTTTCTTGCAACAGGTCGCGGATACGATGGAGCAGGTTAGCGGCGTGACACCACGAAAAATCGCTATTCCAGGTGGAACGGATGGTGCGATGTTCAGCCAAGCGAAAAAGTCATTTCCAATCGCAATCGCTTCATTCCATGATTTCCGTCTCGCACACCAAGTGGATGAATCGATTCCGTTATCCGAATATGAACAAACGATTGCGTTTTGCTTCAACTTGATCAACACACCATTACATCAATCGCTCCCATCACATTAAAAAAAGAAGGAACGACATTCGATATTGTAACCGAATGTCGTCCCTTCTTTTTGTGTTAGCGCCTTTCATCAGCTGATTCAGTAGACGCCAAGTTGTGCTAACGCCTCACTTAAATAACTTTGATCACTGCGAAACTGGTGACTCGTTTGTCCGTCAGACCAACTGATGAAGACACGACCAAGTCGGTCATAGCGTAAGCGGAGTCGAATTACTCCCTGCTCGAATACGACTTCACCGTGTAACGACTCATGGACGTGAGCAAAGTTACGGATGAACGCATCATATTGATTGAATGTAACTGAAAACTGGTGTTCACTATTCCGCCCTACCATCTGAATCGTTAGTTCTTCTTGCGTTGGATATACGTATAAGATGTCCCATGATACACTGCTTTCTTCTCCTCGAAACACGATACGATGCTTCATTCGATTTCCACCTCTGAGCCACAGGATATTTACTAGCACTTCTCGAAAGTAACCCATATCTTCTTCATCCGAAAGGAGTCTGCTTATGCCTGATACGCCAAAGACAGGTCCTACCGAACAGTCCGTTGATGCCTTTCTGGCACAAGTCGAACCGCCGCAACGTCAAGCAGATGGTATCACACTACGTCAGTTCTTCGAAGATGTCACGGGATATGAAGCCGTCCTTTGGGGTTCATCCTTGATTGGTTTTGGTTCCTACCATTACCGTTACGCCTCCGGCCGCGAGGGCGACAGCTTTTATGTCGGCTTTTCTCCGCGGAAGACGAACCTCGTCCTTTATCTCGCACTTGGTGAAGACGCAGTCTCAGAACGACTGCTTGCCAGTCTCGGTACGTATCGACGCGGTAAGTCCTGCATCTACGTCAAACGACTGACTGACATCGACTTAGGCATACTTCGGGAAATGATCGAGCACTCGATCCGCACGTTAAAAACCATGTACCCCTCTTGATTTCAATCAAAAACAGCCGAAGCGAATGCGCTTCGGCTGTCTTGTTATCGAATTAATGTCCGCCTTCCGTCCGGTCGATATGGCGAATGTGTTTGAGATTGACCCCGATGATGATGACGGATAAGAGGACGAAGCCACTTCCGACATAAAACGGTAGATTTGCGTTGAAGATTTCAGCCAATTTACCGGCCATGAATGGCGCGATGGCTGCCCCGAGAAAACGTAGGAAACTGTATGCCGCAGATGCTGTCGAACGTTCGACAGGTGCTGCATCCATGACAGCTGTCGTGATGAGCGTGTTGTTATTCCCAAGCACAGCTCCCGCCAAGATGACACAGACGATGACGACGGCTGGAGTTTCCGTGAAGATTCCCATTAAAAGAAGCAAGATCGCGAATGTGATCAACATCATGATCATCGCTTTGATCGTTCCGAACCATTGTTTCAGTTTCGGAGCCGTTAAGACTGATGTGATCGCAAGCAACATCCCCCAACCGAGGAAGACGAATCCGAGTCCTTTCGCTGGTAGTTTCATGACGAATGGTGCATAGGCCATGATCGTAAAGAAACCAACGTTATAAAGCGCCGCAACGATCCCGAGTGTCAAGAGCGAACGATGCTTCATCGCTTGGAACGGTGCTTTTAATGATAACTTTTGTTTTGGTGCAGCAGATGCTGCTGGTTTTGGCATCAAGAAGAGCAAGACGAGAAACGCGATGACCATGATTGTCGCAACACCCATGAATGGGGCGCGCCATGTGATCGAACCGAGTGTTCCGCCTAATAGCGGTCCAATCGAAATCCCAAGACCAACGGCTGCTTCATACAAAATGATGGCTTTTGCTGTTCCGCCTGACGACAGCGAAACGATCGCAGCCAGTGCGGTTGCGACGAACAAAGCGTTCCCAAGTCCCCATCCACCGCGTAACGCGACGAGCGTCCAAATGCTGTCTGCTTGTGAAGCAAAACCAGCAACAGTTGCGATGACGGCGATCCCGAGCATTAATGTTCCTTTTTGACCAATCCGTGATGAGATCGCGCCTGTAATTAACATCGCGAATGCCATGACGGCGTTATAACTTGTAAATAAGAGCGTTACTTCACTTTTGGACGCTTCTAAATTCTCGGCAATCGTCGGTAACACGGGATTGACGAGTCCCATTCCCATGAATGCTGTAATACTGGCGAAAAAGACTGCCCAAACAGCAACCGGTTGATGGAATAATCCATGTTTGCTTTCCGCTAATACCGTTTCCGGCTCAAGCGTCGTTGTTTTTTCAGCAAGTGCCATAGTGTCCCTTCTTTCTATTGAATGTATTATATGAACTGTTTAAACGAATGGCGGATGACGTCGCCTCGACTAATGATCCCAACAAGACGTCCTGCCTTAAGGATTGGAAGCTTTTTGATCCGTTTTGAACCGAGCGTTGCTGCAATCTCTTCCATTTCTGTGTCAGCGTCCGCTGTTACAACCTTCCGGCGTGCAAGTTCCATGACAGGTCGATTCAAGATATGACGAATTCGATCTTCATAATCTTCTTCGTCTCCTTTGATGACATCTACATATAAGAATGTATCGACGATGATGTCCTTGTGTTTTCCGATCGCTCGCATGATATCTCCGTCACTGATATAACCGACGACCTCTTGCTCGGCATTGATGACGGGTACGCCGCTAATACCAGATTGAATGAATCGTTCGATGACCGTACGAATCAGATCTGTATCGTTTACCGTAATGACCTCTTGTTTCATCGACTCATAAGCTTTCATCTGAATTCTCCTTTGTCGTTCGTTTCTCATCTACGAAAGTTGTATGATACAATTAAAAGAACAAAAATGATTGTATAATACAACTACAACTCTGTCAAGTCTCCTGCTTTTCGCATTGACAGCTTATCCACATTGGGTAATCATGAGGGACAGAGAGACTTTTTTGAAAGGGGAGATACCCGATGTCTCAACAATCACTCGAAACCATTGAACTCGAGTTAGCGATCCTGATCCGGCGTTTAACGACGGCGACGGCAGACAATCGTAATTTGGACCGTGCTTCTTATCTCTTACTGCGACAATTAGCGGATTCCGGCAACGTCGGTGTTAAAACACTTGCCCGTGAACTTCAGCTCGATGTCTCGACCGTCAGTCGCCAAGCAGCGGCACTCGATCAGAAGCAACTCGTTGAAAAAGTAAAAGATCCGACAGATGGGCGAGCCTTCTTCTATCATATTACAGATAAAGGACAACAAGAACTCACCATCTACCGAACCGCACGTCTCGCGAGCATCGAACGTCTACTGACAGACTGGCCAGCGGATGATGCAGAAGATTTCGGACGCCTATTGCAACAATTCAATCGCGCCTTGCGCGAACGGTAATGGAATCACACCATTAAAAAAACGGACGCGAAATCGATTGATTTCGTGTCCGTTTTTTCGTCATCATTCATCACGTATGAGAAACCTGGCAAACCGAACGAATTTGCGCGATATGTTCCGGTGAAGTTCTACAACAACCGCCAATCAATCGTGCTCCAGCTTCATACCATGTCTTTGCGATGGCTTGGAACGACGTGCACTGATTCGTACCCGACCACGTCTTTGCGACCGGATCATAGACTTCACCGGAGTTCGGATAGACGATGATTGGAACACTCGTCAACGTCTTAACGTGACGGATGAAGTCGGTCGCGTAGGATGCTGGAAAACAATTTGCACCGATTGCTGCAAGTTGCGGATGCTGTCCGATTGTCTCGATGCATATCGCAAGCGGTGTTCCCTCACTGATGTGCGTCGCATCTTGAAGCGAGAACGTCAGCCAAGCAGATACTTCCGGGAACGCTTCGAGAATCCCGAACAACACGACAGCTTCCTCAAGCGACGGAATCGTCTCGAATGCCAGCAGATCAGCCCCCGCTTCAATCAATGCTTCGATGCGCGGTCTGTGGAAGGCTTCTAGCACATCTGCTGACACACCATAATGACCGCGATACTCAGAACCATCTGCTAAGTAGGCACCATAAGGACCAACTGATCCCGCGATCAATGCGGCACTCTTTCCGCTACGCGTCCGTGCATCTTGCGCTAAGGTAACCGTTTGTCGAATTAACGCTTGTGCTTCCTCGGTCGTGATGTGACGTTGCTTGAATCCTTCGATACTTGCTTGATAGCTTGAGGTGATCGCAACATCGGCGCCCACTTCAAAGTAATCGTGATGGACACGCTCAATCTGTTCCGGTGCTTCGATTAAGAGGCGTGCTGACCAGAGTGGATCGTTCAGGTCGAATCCCTTTTGTTCGAGTTCAGTCGCAAGCGCACCATCTAAAATTAGGAAAGGAACTTCCTGTAATCGTTGATCAACTGGATTTTTGATTCGGGACATCTTCAACACTCCGTTTCTGAGAAGAATTCGTGAACGCATGAACGACATAACAGATCACGATGAATGGGATACCGCAATACAAGGCGACTCGTTGCGTCGGATCAAATCCGATACCAATCAGGGAAATCAAACAGACGACGAAAGCGGCGATCGGTACCAATGGAAAGAGTGGTGTACGATAGACCAATTCGTCGACCGTATGCCCTTCGCGGAGGAATTGTTTCCGGAAGCGATACTGCGCAACGCTGATACTCATCCAGACGACGACGACAGCAAGGCCGGAAATCGAGACGAGCGCAATATAGACACTTCCTGCTGCATAGATGCTAGACAGCAAAGCAAGTCCTCCGCCAAGCATGCTGAACAATACAGCTCGTAGTGGAACCCCACTTGGTGTCACCTGGGCGAAGAAACGCGGAATCATGCGTTCGTTCGCAAGCGACCAAAGCATCCGGGAGGCAGCGTAAAGCCCAGAGTTCGCTGCCGACAAGATCGCTGTCAGAATGACGAAGTTCATCACGTCTGCCGCATACGGAATTCCGATTCGTTCGAACACGGCAACGAACGGACTTTCGAGCACGCCCTTCCCTTCCGTTGGCAATAAGACGGCTAATACGATGATCGTACCGACGAAAAAGAGAACGAGTCGCAAAATCGTTGTTCGGATCGCAAGCGGAATCGTCCGCTTCGGATCGACCGCTTCACCCGCTGCGACGCCGATCAATTCCGTTCCTGAGTAAGCAAAGTTCACAGCAAGCATCGTCATGAAGATCGCAAATGCCCCATTTGGAAACAATCCTCCTTCCGTTAAGGAAGAAAAGAATGGTGCTGGGCTACCATCTTGTAATGGGATGAAGCCAACGATGGCTCCCGCACCAAGTAAAATGAACGCAATGATCGTTACGACCTTAATGGCGGAGAACCAAAACTCGACTTCAGCAAATACGCGGACCTTCAAGACGTTGATACCAAGGATCATCGCAGCGAATAATGCACTGAACACCCAGACTGGAATCGACGGGAACCAACGTTGCATTAAAATGCCTGCTGCCGTGAATTCTGAACCAAGGGCGACCGTCCACGTCAGCCAGTAGAGCCAGGCCACCGTATAACCGGTACCGGGTCCGATATACTTCGTTGCGTACTTATGGAATGATCCGGTTTCCGGCATGTGTACAGCGAGTTCGCCAAGACTTAGCATGACTAAGTAGACGACGACGGCTCCGATCAAATACGACAAAATCGTTCCGACACGTCCCGCTTGTTCCAACGTATAACCTGTACTTAAAAATAATCCTGTTCCAATGACGCCTCCTAACGACAGCATGATCAGATGACGTGATTCCATCTTGCGTCGAAACGCTCCGCTCGTTTTCATGAATCCATTTCCTCCTCGTTCCACCTATTTCAAACAAAAAACGCATCCTCACGGATGCGTCGGTCGACAATTCGGAAATCTTATCGATCGGGTGCAACACCCGCAGGAATTAGCACAGTATCTTTCGACCTGTTGCTGAGGTTTCATAGGGCCAGTCCCTCCACCTCTCTGGATAAGTATGTAATTGTTCCTAACCCTATCAAGCCTTTTCCGAATTGTCAACACAATTCAGAATACTCCTACCAAAAAAACATTCCGTATCGTAATGACCCGGAATGTTAGAACACTTTATTTTTTTGCGAATAGATCCGCTGTCTTTAAGGCTGCCCGAACCGCTTTTCGGTTCAATGTCCCTTGCTGGTGCTTCATTTTCTTCGTTTGGGCAGCCAGTTGCGCTTTGAGCGCCGCAATTTCCTGATCTTTTTGAGTCGTCGTTGTTTGTTTCTGCAATGCTTTGATTTTCTTATCTTTTTCGGCCAATTGCGCTTTTGCCTGTTTTTGCGCATCCGCGATTTTTTTATCTTTTTCGGCTAATTTCTCTTTTGCCTTTATTTGTGTATCTGCGATTTTTTTCTCTTGTTCTGGGAAGAACCGTTCGAAACGGGCGACTGCTTCTTCGAGACTCACGCCAGAAATCGGTTGAACCGGTGGAAGTAGTTCCGCTTGCGCCATTTGACGGTCAAACGGCACATTCTCAGGATAATTCGTCTCTTGGTAAATGTGTTCAAGATCATTCACGTTCAAGAAATCAACGAAGTTGTCGAAGTTACGTGCTTGAACACGTGCCGGACTTTGGAAATCAGCATTGGCTACGACGTCGGATAATTGTGTATCCGCTTTGATGTCGTTCGCCCAAATATGCGTCAACTGATGATAATCCGTTAGTTCGCGCATTCGTGCATCCTTTGGAATGAGGATACTCGGCGTACCCGCAAGCGTTGCTGTGATATTTCCATGCAAGCGCGCACCAAAACTGAGGTCTGCCTGCCCGATGAAATCGAACCATGTTTGTGCGTTCAAGAAGAAACGAACACGATCGTTCATGTAAGCAGGATCCGACATCTTCACCGGATAGTTCGTCACGGACAAATCTGCGATCGGATGCGTTCCTGTATACGTCAATTTCAGTTCCTTCATCCATTGGGGAATGAAGTAATGATTCGGATACTCTTCCATTCCGCGCGTAATGAAATCAAGAACATTTTGTGGTGCTAAACGTGACGAGTTGACCGTAATCATCGACTCGGGCGTAATGTTCGTTTCACGAATATGTAAGTCGCGACCAAACGCGTACATCGAAGGACATCCGATGACACGATGATCAATGCCTTCGCGAAAACCAAGACGCGTCAAGTATTTCGACGTGATTTCCCCACGAAGACCAAGCATGCTTGAGCGCTCAAGTACAGCGCTGACGAATGCTTTGACATCTTCATCGAACGGGAATCCGCCGTCTAGATCTGGTTCAAACGGTGCACGTAAGCCTACACCGATGACGACGACTGGAATTTTTAATTTCTTGATAAGGCGGGTGTACTTCCGCAACGTCGGTACGAATTCTTTTCGGAATGCATCCGCTAACGGAATGACATAAAGATCAAAGTTGGCATTGATTTCGTCCGCCCGTTCTTCATCGTAATAGTAATAGTCCGGTGTAATCGTCGTACCTTCTGTCATCAACGTCCGAAAGATACTGTATTGATAAATGAGATTTCCAACGTTTCCTCCAATGGAATTATGTTTCATCAAATAAGGAGCATCGAACTGTTCGAATGGTGTCATACCTGCACGAATAATAATACGTTTCATAATGGATAAACTTCCCCTCTCGTCTGCTTCATTCGTCCTTGCAAGAAAAAATGCGGAAAAATATATTATCACTTTTTTTCAATCTCATTAACAATAGATGAACTTTATTTCGGAAGTCAACGATTCCTAGGGGAAACAGGTCTTTCGTCATCAAAACGAAACATTTGTACTACTCCATTATTTTTCTAAAATAGAAAAATGTAACTATTTAATCGTTCTAAGATACATGCGTAAGTTTGCTTCGACTAATTTTAAAGCTCTGAACCGTTCTGTCGAAGTAGGTTTTAACAAGGCGCTGAAAAAATGTTCCACTTCGACTGGCTGACCTTTTTCCATATCGCGCAACATCGACGATTTCATCGTATCTTCCATCGCATGCATCTGCTTCAATAGCACCGTTTCTGTATCGTCATTGAAGACCGCGCCCTGTTCTTCCATCGCCTGTTTCGCTTCGTTCATGACGTCTACAATCATCTGACGCCCGACAGCTTCTTCCCGAATCGAACCAATCGCTGAACGAAATAGCGTCGTCACACCCGCAAATGTCGAAATGAAAAGATACTTTTGCCACATGTCATCCATGATATGCATCGAGTACGCCATCGGTGCCTTCGCTTTCGCAAAACGTGTTGCGATCTCCTGCAAACGAGCTGTTGGTTTGCCGGTTCGTGAGCCAAACAACAGTCGATGTGACGGACTCGTCTGTAAAATGCGTCCTTCTGCATCAAGCGTCGATTCAATGAAGCAAAGACCGCCCAGTACACGCTCTTCTCCGAAGACTTCTGTTAACCGACGAATATGTTGCATGCCATTCAATAAAGGAATGATATACGTCTCGTTCGAAACGAATGGCGTAAGATCCTTTAAGACATCATCTAAGTGATAGGCTTTCGTCGAAAGCAAAACGACATCAAATACGTGATCCGGTCGCATGTCTCGTGTCACTAACTGAGGCGTGATCGTGATATCGCCATGAGGACTAGTGATCTGTAGACCTGTTTTTTGTAATTGTTCATATCGCTTCGGACGGACGAGAAAGGTCACCTGTTCACCTTGCTCAGCAAGACGGCCCCCGAAATAACCTCCGACTGCTCCTGCACCTACAACTAAAATGTTCATATGTACTATCTCCTCCTTACCCGTTCTGGTTATTGATTACTCCTTCACCCTAACATATTTGGAACCGATTTCCTGATTGCCAGTTGAATCTCTAAGATTTAAGTGAAGCGTTTGCATTTTAGAGAAAAACGTATATACTAACTTGTATACAAGTATACTCACTCTAGAAATCAGGTGATTTTATGTCAGAACTGTTATACCCCTTGAAGTGGTTGTCAAAAGCTTCTGCCGGAGATCGTGTCGCGCACGAACTACGAATGCGGATCATTTCAGGAAAAATTGAAAGCGGTACCATCTTATCCGAAAACAAAATAGCCTCTGATTTTTCAGTCAGTCGCTCACCTGTCCGTGACGCGTTAAAGGTGCTTGCAGCCGAACAGTTGATTCGTCTCGAACGAATGGGAGCGGTCGTCGTCGGTTTATCCGAGCGCGACATTCAAGAAATCTATGATGTCCGGTTACTCATCGAAACGTTCGTCTTCGAGCGACTTGTTAAGGTCGAACGGGCAGAACTCGTCCGTGAACTCAGCAAAATTCTCGAAATGATGAAGGTTGCCATCAAATATAAGGATGCTGATGAATTCTCTTTCCAAGACGTACTGTTTCATGAAACGATCATCCGCTCGATCGATCATGGGTATGTCAGCATGATTTGGCAAAATCTCAAACCAGTCATGGAAAGTTTCATCCTCCTATCAATGCGGGTACGATTCGAGGAAGACATCGAAGACTTTGAACGCATCCTCGCGAACCATGCCTTGTATATCGAAGCGATCGAGACAGGAGATCGTGAACGGATGGTTGCTTCCTTACATCAGAACTTTGATGATGTTCAGGAAGTCGAAGATCTCTGGAAAACGCAACGAATGATGTCGAAAGGAGTCGATTCACATGACTGAATACATGTTAGGCGTCGATATCGGAACGACGAGTACGAAAGCAGTCTTATTTACGACAAAAGGAGAGGTCATCGGACAAACGAACGTCGGTTACCCACTCCACACACCGAACCGTTCGACGGCGGAACAGGATCCGGAAGAAATTTTTGATGCCGTACTCGAATCCATCCGATTGATCACAAAACGTCATCCGAGCATGCCACCGAAGTTCGTCGCGTTCAGTAGTGCCATGCACAGTTTGATTGCGATGGACGCACAACATCAACCGTTGACTGCCTGCATCACATGGGCGGACAGTCGGAGTGAAGCATGGTCGAACAAGATTAAGGAACAATATGGTCTCTCGATCTATCACCGGACCGGGACACCGATTCATCCGATGTCACCGCTTAGCAAAATCAGTTGGCTCGTCGAAGATCGTCCGGAGCTCCACGCTCAAACGAAAAAGTATGTCGGGATCAAGGAGTTCGTGTTCCAAAGACTGTTCGGAACATATGTCATCGACCACTCTCTCGCTTCAGCAACTGGTCTCTTTAATATTCATGAATTAGGTTGGGATACGGGCGCACTGCATGTCGCAGGTATCGATGCAAGCTATTTATCGGAACCCGTACCGACAACGACGTCATGTACCGGACTTAATACTGATTACGCACGACAAATGGGACTATCCGTCGATACGCCGTTCTTAGTTGGTGCCAGTGATGGTGTCCTCTCCAATTTAGGTGTCAACGCGATTCGCAAAGGGGAAATCGCGATCACGATCGGAACGAGCGGTGCCATCCGAACGATCATTGATCGTCCACAGACGGATGAAAAAGGACGAACGTTCTGTTACGCACTGACCGAGGACCACTGGGTCATCGGCGGCCCCGTCAATAACGGAGGAATGGTCTTACGGTGGATTCGTGACGAACTTGCTTCAGCAGAAGTCGAGACAGCAAAACGCCTCGGCATCGATCCGTATGCTGTCCTGACGAAGATTGCCGAACGCGTCCGCCCGGGGTCCGACGGTCTGTTGTTCCATCCTTACTTGTCCGGTGAACGAGCACCGCTATGGAATCCGGACGTCAGCGGTTCATTCTTCGGTTTGACGCTCTCACACAAAAAAGAGCACATGATCCGGGCAGCACTAGAAGGCGTCATCTACAATCTGTATACCGTCTTCCTCGCACTCGTCGAATGCATGGATGGTCCTGTGACGCGGATTCAGGCAACCGGTGGATTTGCCCGGTCTGAAGTCTGGCGCCAAATGATGGCGGACATCTTTGAGTCGGAAGTCGTCATTCCGGAAAGTTTCGAAAGTTCATGTCTTGGCGCTTGTATTCTCGGACTGTATGCGACAGGGGAAATCGATTCGTTCGAAGTCGTATCC
>NZ_DJUM01000055.1:50500-51017 GCF_002440475.1 Exiguobacterium sp. UBA6282
AGATGATTGGGGAAACACATCGCCATGTACCAAATGAAGAAGCGATGCATGAATATCGTCAGCTTTTACCGATTTTCATTAGTCTAGCGCGGACATTATCCGAAGACCACAAACGAATTGCTATGTATCAACGGAGCTTGATTCAAGAGGAAAACTAACTTAATCTTTTGGGGGAAGTCATCATGCCTTTAGTCATCGTAGGAATTGGGATCGTCGCATTGCTCGTTCTCATCATGGGGTTAAAATTAAATACGTTCGTTTCACTCATCATCGTTTCCTTTGGCGTTGCACTATTACTCGGTATGCCGCTCGATCAGATCGTCAAGACGATCGAAGCCGGTATCGGAGGAACACTCGGTCACCTAGCTCTGATCTTTGGTCTTGGTGCGATGCTTGGAAAGCTAATCGCTGACGCCGGGGGGGCGCAGCGAATCGCGATGACGCTTGTCGCACGATTCGGGGAAAAGAACATCCAATGGGCGGTCGTCGTTGCTTCGTTCATCATCGGAATCGCACT
>NZ_DJUM01000022.1:0-29399 GCF_002440475.1 Exiguobacterium sp. UBA6282
GCGAGTTATCTTGACTGGACGTCATTCGATCTAATGGTCTTGTTATCGTTCGGCTGGTTTTACTTCAGCCAACGTCTTCCGTCACTTCTGTTTAGTTGGTTGTTCCTTTTCTTTAGTGGTCTATCCTTATTTCTACTTGTGTCGTATAACGGATTCCTGTGGCCAGTCTGGACGCTGTTTTTGCTCGTTCCGGTGATCTGGCTTGTTCGTGAGGAATCCAATCGCCGTATCGTCGAGATGGTCTATCTGGTCGTCGCTGCTATCAGTTCGATCATCTATTTATCCGTTCGTGCGGAATCAAACGTCGTATTACCCTCCGTGACAGAAGCGGTACTGTTAGCTATCGTCTCCACCGGTCTAGGAATCTTTCTCTATCAAAAACGTCGTGGATTGTTGTTCATCGTACCGCTTGGATTCGTCGGAGTACTCTGGATTGATGAACAGGCAATTCTACTTGCCACTCTCTTTGAATTATCCGCGCTACTGTATCTGTTATATCAAGAACGCCGTCATGCAGTCGTCTGGCCAGCCTTTCTCTATTTCATTCTCGTTCAAATTGCGATATATGTCATATATGCATGGGATCGTTTAAACATGTCCTTATTTTTCCTCATTGGTGCGCTACTCATCTTTTTATTGTCCGGTGTCTTATGGTGGTTACGCCGTAAAGGAGGTGTGGCGTCATGAAGCGTTATCTGCTACCAGTATTGCAGACATGCGCCGTCGGTCTGTTGATCGTCAGCTTTTTTGCGACCTCCTGGTTCGGGACATCGTACCGTTTTCGGGCAGAACCGTTTGATCCGTTTGATCCCGTTTACGGCGAATACGTGATGCTTCAGTACCCAGATTTAAAACCTGGTCCGAGGATTCAAAACGGACGTGTCTATGTCAGCTTCAAGACAGATGCTTCCGGTTATGCTCAAATCGATCGGATTTCGAATGAACGATTCTTCGGAAGTGTCGCCGGCGATTATTACGAGCAATATGTATCGATTCCGCAGTTGACGCAGTATTATGTCGAACAGGGAAGCGGAAAACAATACGAAAAAGCAAAAGCACTGGAAGTCCGAGCGGATGTGTCACCATGGGGAACGATCCGGACGACGAATTTAAAGATTTCTGAGTAAAAAACCTTGCGCCAGGAATAAAACGGTTGTACTATTAATTTAAATTTTCAGACAACTGAATCTGCATGTGTAGATGGGAAGAGTAAAGTGATTGGAAATCGATAGAGAGTCTCTGTTGCTGGAAATGAGACGATTTCGATACTTGAAGATGGTCCCGGAGCAGTCGGAAGAACGTGAACCGTGTTCATCAGTAGAACCGACCGGTAGGAAGGATACCGTTAGCATTCCATGGAGTCTCGTACTCCTAGAGGTGGCTGAGCGTGAGTTGAGTCATGAACGAAGGTGGTACCACGTGATCAGACATCACGTCCTGAGCAATTAGGNNCATCACGTCCTGAGAAATAAGGGCGTGGTGTCTATTTTTGAGGAGACGTTCCCGCAGGAGGAGGATGACGAGATGACAGAAGCATTGGTATTGCAATCAGACTTTGGTGTGAGTGACGGGGCGGTCAGTGCGATGTATGGGGTGGCCCATAGCATCAATCCGGAGATTCGGATTTTTGATTTAACGCATGACATTCCGCCATTCCACATTTGGGAAGCGTCCTATCGGTTACTACAGACGGTGCCGTACTGGACGGAGCAAACGGTGTTCGTTTCTGTCGTCGATCCGGGTGTCGGGTCGAGGCGAAAGAGTGTCGTCGCGCGAACACGGACCAATCAATACATCATTACACCGGATAATGGGACGTTGACGCATCTTTGGCAAGCCGGATACATTGCGGAAGTGAGACAACTCGATGATCGACGGCATCGTCTGCCTCGGATGGGTGAATCGTATACGTTTCACGGACGAGATATCTTTGCCTTCACGGGTGCGCGATTATCGAGTCACGTCATCACGTTCGAAGAGGTGGGACCGCTTTTACCTACTGAAGAACTCGTCTTACTCGACCGGACATTTGCTTCATCGTCGGACAACGGTGTTACCGGTATCGTCGAGATTCTCGATGTTCGCTTCGGAAACGTCTGGACGAACATCCCGGTCACGCTCGTCCGCCAGGTGGGTCTTGATATCGGCAACCACGTCAAGGTAAGGGTTTCGTACCGAGACCGGATCGTCTACGAACAAACACTGCTCTTCGGTCATTCGTTCGCCGATGTGCCGGTCGGTTCAGGAGTCGTCTACATCAATTCGCTGGATCAGATTGCTCTTGCCTTGAATCAAGGTTCGTTTGCACATGCATTTGAAGTTGGAATCGGAAATGATTGGAGTGTTAGCGTACAACACATTAAAGGAGGAGATCGAACATGAAAGGATTTACGACAAAACAAATCGTCGCAACTGGGATCGGAGCAGCTGTATTCATCATTTTAAGTCGATTCGCTGCGATTCCGACAGGCGTACCGAACACGTCAATCGAGACAGCCTATGCATTTCTCGCATTCATGGCGGTCTTGTTCGGACCGGTTACAGCCGGCTTGATCGGTCTGATCGGTCATGGCTTAAAAGATGCGATTTTATACGGTTCCCCGTGGTGGAGTTGGGTCATCGTCTCCGGGTTCGTCGGGTTTGGTATCGGATTGATTGCTAACCGAATTCGTTTAGAAGAAGGCGGATTGACGACTCGTAAAATCGTTTTATTCAACGCCACACAAGCCATCGTGCAAGCGATTGGTTGGATCATCATCGCACCTGTACTCGATATTTTAATTTACACGGAGCCGGCGAATAAAGTCTTCGTTCAAGGTGCGGTCGCTGCGACATCAAACATCTTGACAGTCGGTGTCATCGGAACGTTATTACTCGTCACGTATGCCAAAACAAGAAGTAAAGCAGGCAGCTTGAAACGCGAAGTTTGACCGAATGAGCTATGATCCTGTGCGAAGAAACGGCAGGGACATAGCTCATTTAGCTTGGGGGGAGAAAGACATGACAAACGTGATTGAATTTCAGGATTTTTCATTTACATATCGGAGTCAGTCGGAACCGACACTCCGGCAGATTCAGTTAACGATTCAAGCAGGCGAACGCATCTTAATTGTTGGACCTTCGGGTTCAGGAAAAAGTACGCTTGCTCAGTGCATCAATGGGTTAATTCCATTCTCGTACCCGGGAACGTGGAAAGGACAGGTTCTGATCAAAGGGCAGGATGCCCGGACGTTATCGTTATTTGATCGTTCGCTGCATATTGGCACGGTGTTACAGGATCCAGATGCGCAGTTCGTTGGTTTATCGGTTGGCGAAGACATTGCCTTTGCGCTCGAGAACAAACAGACAGGGCGACCGGAAATGCACGAGATCGTCGAACGCGTCGCACGAATGACGGACGTCGAGACGCTTTTGCAAGCGCGATTAAATGATTTATCAGGAGGTCAGCGACAACGGGCGGCATTGGCTGGAGTTCTCGTCGAAGATGCGGATATCTTATTGTTTGATGAACCACTCGCAAATCTCGATCCGGTAGCGGGTCAAGAAGCGATGATGTTAATGGATCGACTGCAACGCGATACGAACCGAACACTGATCGTCGTTGAACACCGAATCGAGGATGTACTGGTCATTCCATTTGATCGCATCATCGTCATGGTCGACGGAGAAATTATCGCCGATCATCATCCTGACGTCATCTTAAGTAACGGAAAACTGCAACAAGCAATATTGCGTGAACCCCTCTATGTCAGTGCCGCACGCTGGGCTGGCATGACCGTGGAGTCTGTGGATCAGCCGAGCCGCATCGATCCTTTTTTAGAGCAGTTCAACCAGAAAGACGTGTTAGAACGTTTAGAAGAAGCTCCTCAAAAAGAGGCTGCAATCTCTGATTCATTGCTTGAACTTGAGCAGTTGGCGTTTCATTATCATCAAGGAACGCCAGTGCTTGAAGATGTGACGGCGACTTTTCAAAAAGGAACACTGACAACGATCGTCGGTCAGAATGGTGCAGGGAAATCAACGCTTGCGAAAGTGTTGAGTGGTTATCAACGGTCAACGAGTGGCCGAATCCTACTTAACGGGACCGACATTACGCACCAACCGATCGCCGAGCGGGCAGGGTCAATCGGATTCGTCCTGCAAAATCCGAATCATATGATTTCGAAGCACCTCGTGCAGGAGGAAATTCGCTACGGGATGCAGACACTCGGATTGAGTGAAGCGGAAGAAAACGAGCGTCTCGAGCAGACGTTACGTCGCTGCGGATTATATCCGTTTCGCAATTGGCCGATCCAAGCACTAAGTTTTGGTCAGAAGAAACGGGTGACGATTGCTTCGATTCTCGTTCGACGACCGGATATCTTGATTCTCGATGAACCGACAGCTGGTCAAGATTACCGGCATTATTCGGATATGATGGGCTTTTTAGAAGGATTGAAACAAGAGGGGATGACGTTACTCATCATCACGCATGATATGCATCTCGTCTTAGAGTACAGCGATCAAGTCTGCCTGGTGCAAGCTGGACGCATCCGTTACGCCGGAACGTCATTTGGACTGCTAAATCAAGAACAGTTGCTGCATCATGCCCATTTAAAGCAAACATCGCTCTTTACGATAGCGAAACATCTCGACATCGATGCGGAACGATTCGTCGAGTCCGTGATTACGGCGGAGCGAAAGGAGCGGGAACAATGGCTGTAGAAATGCTTGGCTATATTGAAAAAGCGTCACCGATTCATCGATTGACGGGAACGACGAAACTGATCGGATTCTTGTTATTTACGACAGCAACGATGTTTACCTATGATACGCGTGTCTTACTTGTTCTTGGTTTAGTCAGCATCGTGTTATTCCGATTGTCACGTATTCAGTTTCGGGAAGTCCGATTCGTTTTGATCTTTACAGCAATATTTGTCCTGATTAATGCACTCGCCGTTTATCTATTCGAACCAGAGCAGGGCGTTGAAATCTACGGTTCGCGTCACGTTTTATTTGAAGGCGTTGGTCGCTTTACGATAACATCAGAACAATTGTTTTATCTGTTTAATCTCATCTTAAAATACAGTGTGATCGTTCCGATTGCTGTGTTGTTTCTCGTCACGACCCATCCGACAGAATTCGCGTCCTCGTTGAACCGGATTGGTGTACCGTATAAAATCGCCTTCGCTGTCTCATTAGCGCTCCGTTACATTCCAGACGTACAAGCGGACTTTCGGACGATTGCGAACGCTCAGGAAGCGCGGGGAATTGCCGTCTCGCATGGTTCGCTTTGGCAACGGGCGCGTAATAGCATCCAGATTTTACTCCCGTTACTGTTTACGAGTCTCGAACGAATTGAAACCGTCAGCAATGCGATGGATCTCCGTGGATTTGGTGCGGGACGAAAGCGGACGTGGTACAACCAACAGACGATGACACGCATCGATTATGTCGCCATCAGTTGTGTAGTACTTTTGACAATTTTCTCGTTTGTCGTCACTTTCCATGACGGCAATCGATTTTATAATCCGTTCTAAGCATGAGATACGAAAAAGGCAGTGGATGCGTCCACTGCCTTTTATCATATAACTAATCCGCTTACGCAGAACGTTTTTGATTTTCCCAACGTGGTGAGTTCAATAGTTCAATCCATTTCTTGACGGCTGAGATCGTAATGACGATCGCGAGCAGTCCCATCGTTACGGATAAGACGGTATTCAAGACGCTAAATCCTGGAGAATCTGGATTTGCATAAACGTTTGCGACCATCCAGATATCAGCAAATGTTACTGTGATCAGGAGGTAGACGAGCGGGATGAACGTCGTCAGGGCATAGACTTTTTTATCGGCGATTTTCAAGATGATCGTCGTTCCGATGATCAAGCCGATTGAAGCCATCAGCTGATTTGATACCCCGAATAATGCCCAAATCGAACCGATGTCACCTGAGAACAGGAGATAGCCCCAGAAGAACGTACCGAGTGCTGAAGCAAAGATTGCACCTGGAATCCAGTCGACGCGTTTGAGTGGTTTATAGAATTCACCGAAGAAATCTTGAATCAAGTAACGGGCGACACGTGTTCCTGCGTCGATTGCAGTTAAAATGAAGACCGCTTCGAACAGAATGACGAATTGGAAGAAGAAACCGGCAATCTCTTTGAACCATGGGATGGCGCGGAAGATGAACGTCATACCGACGGCGAGTGAAACGGCACCACCCGTTCGACCTGCAAGGTCGAGTCCGATTTCACGAGATAAATCATCCAAGTAGACCGTGCTCATACCTAGAGTTGCGAATACTTCTGGTGTTGAGTTGATGGCAAAGTAATCACCGACTTCAAGAGATGTCGCAGCAATCAATGCCATGACGGCAACAAGACATTCAACAAGCATGGCACCAAAAGCAACCGGTTTGATGTCACTCCACCGATTGATCATCTTCGGTGTCGTACCAGAACCAACGAAAGCGTGGAAACCAGAGATTGCACCACAGGCAATCGTGATCGAGATGAATGGCCAGACTGGACCAGCGATGATTGGACCACCGCCATCAACGAACTTCGTGAATGCTGGGAATCGAATGTCCGGGTTGATGATGAAGACACCAACGATTAAGGCAAGGAAAACACCGATCTTCATGAAACTTGATAGATAGTCGCGTGGTGCGAGCAAGAGCCATACAGGCAGTGCCGCAGCGAAGAATGCATAAATCGGTAGAGCGATTGCGAGCTGACGAGAGGACAGGTCGAACCAGTCACCGATGAATGTTTCCGTCAACTGAGGACCAAAACCAATCGCAGCTAAGATGAGTAGAAAACCGACTGTTGAAGCAAGGGCTAGGTTACCACCTTTACGTAAGTAAATCCCAACGAGCATCGCGATCGGAATCGTCGAGAAGACAGCGAATGTGCCCCATGGATTATGTTCAAGTGCGTGCAGGACGACCATCGATAGTCCCGCCATCGTAATCGTGATGATGAAGAGCATCGCAAGACCGGCACAAAAACCAGCGACGGGACCTAATTCTTTTTTAGCGACTTCGGACAACGATTGACCATCTTGACGCATCGAGGCAAACAGGACGACCATATCATGGACCGCTCCCCCGATGACGGCACCGATCAAGAGCCACAGTAAGCCGGGTAGGTAGCCGAACTGAGCAGCAAGGACAGGTCCGACGAGTGGACCAGCAGCAGCGATTGCCGCAAAATGGTGTCCGAATGAGACCCATTTGTTCGTTGGAACGTAATCTTTTCCGTCCGCTAGTTTATGAGCAGGCGTTTCGCGATCATCTTTGATTTTTAAGACTTTCGCAGCCATGAATGTACCGTAGAGACGATACGCGATTAATAAGATACAGATGACAGCAATGACGATGGGAGTAGCGCTCATCTAAAATTCCTCCTCTTGAATGAACTATGATGGATTTAGTATACAAGTTGTGGAAGCGCTTTCTTTAATTTTTAGATGAGTTGTCGATTTTGTACGACGAAAGGTTGAAAAAGGACCTTGAATCACAAAAAAGAAGCACTCAAATACCGAGCGCTTCTTTCAATAGTTTGACATACGTCCGACTGACCGGCACATCGATTTGGTGAATCTTTAAGTTGTAAGCCCCGTTAAACCAAGGTTCAATCGCGTCAATCGCTGATAAGTTCACGAGATACGAGCGATGAACCCGTAAAAACCGATGATCTTGAAGCTTTCGTTCAAGTTCGAGTAAGGTCTCGTTTGAAGGATACGCTTCATGTTCCGTTACGATTTTCGTTTTCCCGTTTTCAGCGACGATGTAATCAATATCTTGCGGAGATAAGAGTTTGAGTCGATCTCCCGTTTCGACAGCTAAACGTTCAAGTCGAGGTGCTTTTTTCGGAAGCGGTCGTGCGACTTTTTCGATGGCGCGCACGATCCGTGCCGGATCATACGGTTTCAAGATGTAGTCATAGGCATTGAGTTCAAAGGCTTCAAGTGCATGAGCATCATATGCCGTTACAAACAAAAGAGCCGGAGGACGTGGCATCGACTTCAATCGTTTGGCGACTTCAAGACCGCTTCCGTCCGTCAGCTCGATATCAAGAAAGACTAAGTCGGGTTGAAGGGAGCGGACGAGTCGTTCCGCTTCTTCGACACTACCGGTTTCTCCGACGACTTCAAGACCGGCTGCGGTCACGTGATAACGGAGCTCGTCACGTGCGAGCGGTTCATCTTCAATCAACAAGGTGCGCATGCTGGTTCTCCTTTCTGACTTCAATGGGAAGGCGAATTGTAATCGTCGTTCCGTTTTGACCGTCACTCGTGATCGTAAACTGTCCTTTTTCACCGTACAGGCTTCGAATCCGTTCTGCCGTATTGAATAACGCGGTACCGGTACCAGAAGATGGAACGACTTCTCGACCGAGACGAGCAAGGCGAGAGGCTTCAATCCCGCGTCCGTTATCGACGACTTCGAGGTAAAGTTGATCTGCCTCACACCATGCCGTCACCCCGACATATCCCGTCTGCTCATTTAAAAAAGCATGAAGGAACGCATTCTCGATCAACGGTTGTAAGATAAACGGTGGAACGAGTAAAGACGTCGTCTCTTCCGCTAAATCGATATCGAGGAACGGTCGATTTGGAAAACGAGCAGCTTCAAGGGATGTATACGCTTCGATATGCTCGAGTTCCTTTTGGAGCGGAATTTTCGTCGAGCGTGCTCCTTGGAGGTTACTACGGAAAAACGTTGATAATTCGAGCAACAATGTCCGTGCCTGTTCGACATCCGTTCGGCACAGTGCATAAATCGTATTGATGGCATTGAACAGGAAGTGTGGATGAATTTGTGCTTCGAGTGCCCGGATCTCGGCATCCTTCAGTAAATCAGCTTGGCGCTGTGCGTTCCCGAGTGCCAGTTGTGTAGAAAACAGTTTTGCTAATCCTTCAATGAGTTCGACTTCCACGGCGTCGAGCAATTCGGCGTGGGGATAGTAGACTTTTAACGTCCCGATCGTCGTTTCCCCGACGATGAGCGGAGCGATGATGCCCGCTTGAAGTGGGCAATCCGTTACGGGACAGCCGATATCGAGTCGTTCCGTCACAAGACGAACTTGTCCATCCTGTAAGACATGTTCGGTTGGTTTTGTCGTCCAGTGACTACCTGCTTGATGGTGATCACTTCCGATGCCAAGGTGAGCAAGGATAACGGATTGATCCGTCAAAGAGACGGCTTCGGCTCGTGTTTGCTGCAACAGAATTTCCGCGACAGCTTCTGCCGTATGGATATGTAGACCACGCGTCAGGTGCGGAAGCGTCAAATCGGCGATATGCAACGACCGTTCTGCTTCTCGTGCACGGACGGTTTCTTCTTCTCGCGCAGCAAGGCGGATGATTGATAAAAATAACCAGACGCCAAGGACGTTAATGAGTGTCATCGGCAAGAAGATGAACTGGACGAGTTCGACAGCCGCATCAAAGGGACGAGAAAACAGTAAAATCAATGACATTTCAAATAGCATCAAAAAAGCGGTCAGACAAACAGGTAACAAGGCTTGGCTGCCGAGTCGGTCACGCCAGTAAGGGCGAAGTAATCCACTGACACCACCGGCGATGACAGTCGAAAGCGCGCAAGCGAACGCTGTGAATCCGCCGAGGGAATACCGGTGAACCCCGACGATCAGTCCAGTCATCAATCCACCAAGCGGACCAGCGAGCAATCCACTGATGACGACGATCATCGTTCGTGTATTCGCGATTGCCGAGGTTCCGTCGACCTCTTCGAGCCAAGCATGGGGCAAGAATTCTGCTAAGTCGACTTTGACCCCTGTATAGTTACTTAAGATCCCATACGTCGCAAAAAACAGGACGAGGACACGGAATTGCCAACCTGCTTCCGGTTGACGCAACAAGCGTCGCGTTGGTCCCCACTGGGCGAGGATGAACGCTAAGATGATCATGATACCAAGTCGCTCGAGTAAAAAAGGAATCAGTTCCAACATATGTATTCCTCCATTCGAGTTAAGTGTAAACGCTCGCAAAACGAAGGGCAATGCCGATAAACAAAAAAGCCGTACTCCCTCTAGTGGAGAGGAAGTACGGCGAGCTTGCTTATTGTGCGTCTTTATCGAACGTGATGCGTGCGATTGCATCATGTTGGTGAATCGTTTCTTCGTTGCGACATTCGACGTAGAACGAAGCAATTGGATCCATTTCGTATAGGTCAGCAGCAATCAAGCGCACCATGTCTTCTACGAAACGTGGATTTTCGTATGCCATCTCTGTCACGCGTTTTTCATCCGGACGTTTGAGTACCGGGTGAAGTGGGGCAGAAGCATTTGATTCAGCCGCATCAAGCAATGATTGTTTCCAGTCAAAGTCTTCTGCTTCATCACGTAACGAAGCTTCCATCGTGACGTAGCCACGTTGGTTGTGGGCACTGTACTCGCTGATTTCTTTCGAACATGGGCAAAGTGTCGTGACGTTGATCGTCAAGCCGACAGATAATGTCGCTTCATTCGTTTCCGTGTTGACGCTGACCGTTTGCCATACTTCGGCATTCATCAACCCACTAAGTCCCGTTGCAGGTGCTTTACGTGTAAAGAACCATGGGTAACGGATCGTCAATTGACCTTCTGTTTGTTCCATACGGTCCGCTAAATCACGCGCGAATTGAATAAGTGATTCATTCGTGACTGTCCAACCTTCGTTGTGATATTGATCAAGTTGTTCCGTTAAGCGACTCATGTTGATCCCTTTACGGTCTTGTACGAGTGACGTCGACAACTCGAACGTTGCGACTGTCGCTTGTGTTTTGTCCCCGTCTTGGATGACGACAGGATGTTTAACGTTTGAGATTCCAACAGCGTCAAGTGCGAACAGGAAGTTCTTCGGTGTATTTTGCAAGTCGACCATTTTATCTTTTTCAGTCGGTTTTGTTCCTTTGATTGGTGGTACCGAACCGAACAGCTTATGTCGCTCTTCTTTCGTTGGTAACGTAATCGGGTAGGTAGACATATTTATGGGCCCCTTTGTCCTTTTGTAGTGTTTCAATAGTAATAACATGACAGGAATGCTAGAGACGAGCAAGTCTGATGATTCCGCAAATGTGTTTCATCGTTTCATTACTAGAAGTGTTGTCTTGAATTTTATCACGAACGTTCGATAAACGAAACTCGCACGACTTAAAATCGACACATTCCATAGCCGGAGGAATAACATGCTTGCAATCGGGTATATTATCCTATAGTATATGTTCAGGTGAACGTGTAATTATTGTTTTTGTCATAGTCATACAATGTATTTTTGATTTTACAGATAGTCAGAGAAAGGGATGACAGAGATGGATTGGCAGTTATTACTTCAATATGCTTGGGTCGTACTCGTCTTGATCGCGCTTGAAGGATTACTTTCGGCAGATAATGCACTCGTACTCGCGGTCATGGTTAAGCACTTACCAGGAGAACAACAAAAGAAAGCACTTTTTTATGGATTAGCTGGAGCATTCGTTTTACGGTTCGCGGCACTGTTCGCGATTTCATTCCTCGTCGATATTTGGCAAATCCAAGCACTTGGAGCAGCGTACTTGCTCATCATGGGATTACGGCATATTTATAAGACCGCTAAGGCAAGGAAACTTGGTGAGAATCATGGCGCCGAA
Organism: Exiguobacterium sp. UBA6282; assembly: GCF_002440475.1. Taxonomy (NCBI): domain Bacteria; kingdom Bacillati; phylum Bacillota; class Bacilli; order Caryophanales; genus Exiguobacterium; species Exiguobacterium sp. UBA6282. The sequence goes on from NZ_DJUM01000022.1 coordinate 11,615, forward strand.
AATGAACTCGATGCAGAGCCGAAGTCGGAAGAGCCAGTTTCTAAAGGTGAATTCTGGCGGACAGTCGCGAAGATTGAATTCGCTGACTTAGCATTTGCTGTCGATTCGATTCTTGCTGCAGTTGCTTTAGCAGTCGCACTTCCGAACTGGGGATCGGGCGAAATCGGTGGTTTGAACACCGGTCACTTCATCGTCATCTTAACGGGTGGTTTAATGGGTGTCGTTCTCATGCGTTTCGCGGCCCGTGTCTTCGTGAAATTACTTGCAGAACGTCCAGGTCTTGAAACAGCAGCCTTTGCAATCGTTGCCTGGGTCGGTGTGAAGCTAGCTGTTCTTGCGCTCGAACATCCGAAATACCATGCATCAATCGAAGGAACAGTCTTCGAAGCCTTAAAACTTCCGGAAGGATTTGCTCACAGTACACCGTGGCAGGCATTCTTCTGGACGGTCATGGTCGGTCTTGCCCTTTGGGGTTGGTTCTCTTCACCAAAAACGAAAGCAAATCCAGATGCGGAAAAGAAAGTTGATCAAAACTTATAAGAAGTGGAACGATCCGTCGATGACGGGTCGTTTTTTGGTGTTAGGTTTTCTTAAACAATGGGAATAAAACACAAGGTTAAGTACTTCAGTCGAGCTTTCATCTTTTTCTTTCCGATCGACCGGCATATAATGAATAGACTGAACAAAAAAGGGGATTCGTTAGTATGGATATTGGATTAATTACACAGTATGCGACCGTCGGGCTCGTACTGATTATTTTGCAAGGGTTATTATCTGCCGACAATGCGATGGTCATGGCTGTCCTAGTCCGACCGTTACCAGACGATCAGCGCAAAAAAGCACTTTTCTATGGTCTCGTCGGGGCACTCGTCTTACGTTTCGTCGCAATCTTCTTTGCCTCGTACCTAGCGACGATTTGGGAGCTTCAGGCACTCGGAGCGATATACCTCTTTTACGTGGCGTTTAAAGGAATCGTTGAGGCACGATCGAATAAACACCAAGTACCGGACTCGATTGCTTCACAAAAAGCCTCACCGAATTTTTGGTGGACGGTTGTTAAAGTCGAATTCTCTGATTTAGCGTTCGCTGTCGACTCGACACTTGCCGCTGTCGCCATGGCAACGACACTGCCGATGATCGGAGGAACGATTGGTGGTCTGAATACAGGTCAATTCTGGGTCGTCTTCTTCAGTGGGATCATTGGTCTCGTCATTATGCGTTACTTTGCGAGTTGGTTCGTTGTCTTGCTCCAAAAGCGACCAGGTATCGAAGAAGCAGCGTTTTGGCTTGTCGCTTGGGTTGGCGTAAAACTCGTCGTCATGACACTTGCGCATCCGTCAATCGACGTCTTGCCGCATGAGTTTCCAGAGAGTACACTATGGCAAACGATCTTCTGGGTCGTACTTGCCCTGATTTTAATCATTGGTTGGTTCCGTAGCGGAAGTAGTTCAACCAAATCAGCAAAATAATACAATGGCGGGCAGGGTACTCTCTGTCCGTCTTTCGTTAGGAGAGATTTTATGCAAAACGGTAATTTCATTCGGATGCTGACGCGGATGCAAAACGTTCCACGGTGGGATGAATATGCACCACGTTTTCCGGATAACGCAGCCAGTCATAGCTTTCGTGTTGCCTTATTCAGTTTGATGGCAAGCTATTTAGAAGAAGCAGACGGACAAACACCAGTCGACCGCCTGACATTGCTCGGAAAAGCCCTATTCCATGACATGAACGAGGTCATCACCGGACCAATCAAACACCGGACGAAAAAAGAGCCGACGTTACATGCACACATTCAGGCAATGGAACAACAGGCGAGTGAACAGCTCGTCGCCTTACTCTCGAAGTCGCTTCAACCAGCCTTTACGACGTATCTTGTTCATGCAGAGGATGATTCACCGGAAGGACGAATCGTTGAAGCCATCGATACGTTTGATGCGATGTTATATGCACGCCGGGAAGCACGGATGACAGAGTCCGTCTTTTTCGAACAAAAAGCAGCGGAATTACAGGCTGTTCTGGAACGACACCCACTCGCTTCAATCCGTCGCTTGACACAGTCGGTCATGGAAGAGGACGAGATGTCTCATTTTATCGAAAACGTCTTGATGATGGATACGATTCGGCGCTGGAAAGGACGTTTTAATACGATTGATGATAACGACGCGACACATGCGTTTCGTGCAGCTTCGCTTGGTATCTTCAATGGATTGATTGAATCAGAAAAATACGGCGTCACGATCGACATTGAAGAAGTCGTCTCCCGTCTCTTGTGCCATGATCTCGTTGAAGGAACGACAGGAGATGTTCTTGGACCTGTCAAACATGCGACGCCGGTCACGGCAGCAGCCTTCGAAGCTTATGAACGGGCAGAAGGAGAGACGTTGATCAACAATTTACCAGAAGACATCCGAGCACCGTTCCGTCGGTTCGTCGTTGAAGCAAAAGACGAGACGTACGAAGGGCAAATGGTCGATGTGATCGATAAACTCGATGCGTTGATCAAAATGAACATGGAACGAAAGTTAAATGGTGTCGAGTATGAGACCGGTTATCGGGCCCAACTTAAAAAGGTACAGATGACATATGAAAATCCATCGGTCGTCTTTTTCCTCGCTTATGTCTTGCATGATTTGGATTACGTGACGTCATGACAAAGACGACGATGACACCAGGCCGCTTGACGTTGATCTTGATCCTCGGTTCACTCGCTGCACTCGGACCGCTCTCGATCGACATGTATCTACCTGCTTTTCCGGATATGTCACGCTCGTTTGATGCGAGTGCGTCACTGATCCAATTGAGTTTGACGGCTTGTATGCTCGGAATGGCGCTCGGACAATTGATCGTTGGTCCGCTCAGTGATGTTCGTGGACGTAAGCGTCCGTTAATGATTGCTTTACTTGCGTATCTGCTCGCTTCTCTTGCGTGTGCGATGGCACCAACGATTGAAGTGTTGATTGCGCTGCGCTTCATCCAAGGGGCAGCCGGAGCGTCAGGAATTGTCATTTCCCGGGCAATCGTTCGTGATCTATTCGAAGGACCGGAATTAACGCGGTTCTTTGCTGCCTTGTCCCTCGTCAACGGAACGGCACCGATTCTAGCACCCGTCATCGGGGGACAGTTGCTTCGGTTCGGTGACTGGCATTTTGTCTTTTACTTGCTGGCGATTTTAAGTACGTTGATGTTGCTCGCTGTTGCACTGCGTTTGCCGGAAACACTTCCACTCGAAAGACGCGTTGAAGGGAATTTGACGACGACGTTGAAGACATTCGGACGTTTGTTGACGGACCGTGTCTTCATCGGCTATGCGTTTGCGCAAGCATTCGTCATGGGCGCGATGTTTGCCTACATCTCCGGTTCACCGTTCGTCTTACAAAATATTTATGGCGCTTCGCCGCAACAGTTCAGTTTTTTGTTCGGCTTAAACGGAATCGGAATCATTTTAGCGGCTCAAATCGCTGGACGTCTTGCTGGTCGAGTTGATTCAGAACGTCTGATGCGAATCAGCTTGACGGTTGTTGCGAGTGCAAGTATCTTTTTGTTCCTCGCTTTAACGTTAACGGACCAATTGATTTTCGTCATGATTCCACTTTTCTTCGTCGTCTCAAGCGTTGGTTTGATCTCAACGCTCGGTTTTACCTTAGCGATGCAAAACTACGGAGCAACGGCTGGAAGTGCCTCGGCACTTCTTGGTTTACTCCCGATGCTCGTCGGTTCGCTCGTGTCACCACTCGTCGGCATCATGGGGGAGCAATCGGCCGTTCCGATGGGGCTGATTATCATGACGCTTGATTGTTTGGCACTCGTCCTTTATTACGGACTAATCGTCCGACGTCCCGACCGCTCATAAATACTTGTTAGTCAAAAACGTTTGTCCTATTTATGGGACGAACGTTTTTTTATTTAATGAAAGGAAAAGAAATGGAATTCATTTTGAAACATTTTCTAGATGGTTTGCGTAGAAGAGGGAGAAAGCCAGTACTTCAGAAAGGAGTGGAGCGATGAAACAGGAGTTGCCGCGTGAACGAGAACCGTCGATTGAGGCAAGATTAGCACGTCATTTTGCCGCGCAAAAAAAATACTTACGTCGTCAAGAAGAGGCGATTGATCAGCGAGACAAAGAGTTGGCTCGTTTATTGTATGAAGAAAACCGGACTGCGTATCAGCGGGCTTATCACGAACTGTATGGTTCACATCCTTACATCGAGGTGAACGAAAATGGACGTTAGTACACTTTATTTATATGCGTTAGCGGCCGCTGCTTGTGGTGTGTTTGTGTCCATCCTATTCTCAGACGTCATTCCGGGTGTCGATCAAATTTTCCATCCTACGTTGATCTTATCTTTCGTCATCATCACGTCAGCGATCGGCTTCGGACTCGAACAACTGAGTCCGCTTGGTTCAATTTTGATTTTGATCATCAGCAGTGTCATCGCGTTGTTGGTGACGACGCTGATGCATATTTTTTTGTTCGTTCCGATGGCACAAGCCGAACAGTCGCTTGGATTTTCGGAACAGATGCTAGAAGGGCGCAGCGCAACCGTCATCGTGCCGATTCCGACTGAAGGGTATGGTGAAATTTTACTTGATGACGTCTCAGGACGTGTATCGAAGTCAGCCGTCCTGTTTGAAGGCCCTGCCTTACCACAAGGAACAAAAGTACTTGTTATCGAGATTAAACAAGGCGTCGCGTCTGTCGTGACGTACCCCCAACAATGGAAAAAGGAGATGTTTACATGAATCCAGTGTTAATCGTATCGATCGTTGCAGTCGCATTGATCGTTGCATTGATTGTCCTATTCATCACGAAGTACCGAACGGTTGGTCCGGAAGAAGCATTAATCGTATCCGGTAGTTATCTTGGAGGACGCAACGTTAATACCGATGAGTCCGGCAACCGGGTGAAGATTATTCGCGGCGGCGGAACATTCGTGTTACCTGTCTTCCAACAAGCAACACCACTGAGTTTGTTATCGAGTAAACTCGAAGTCACGACACCAGAAGTGTACACGGAGCAGGGTGTACCGGTCATGGCTGATGGAACAGCGATCATCAAGATTGGCAGTTCGATTTCTGAGATTGCAACAGCAGCAGAGCAGTTCCTCGGAAAATCAAAAGAAGAGCGTGAAGGGGAAGCGCGTGAAGTTCTTGAAGGGCATTTGCGTTCGATCCTCGGTTCGATGACAGTCGAAGAAATTTATAAGAACCGCGATAAGTTCTCGCAAGAAGTCCAGCGGGTCGCATCACAAGATCTGGCGAAGATGGGGCTCGTCATCGTTTCGTTTACGATCAAAGACGTCCGAGATAAAAATGGATACTTAGAATCACTCGGGAAACCACGGATTGCACAGGTGCGCCGGGATGCGGACATCGCAACGGCAGACGCGGAAAAAGAGACACGCATCAAACGAGCGGAAGCTTCAAAGGATGCGAAAAAAGCAGAACTCGAACGTGCAACGGAAATCGCTGAAGCGGAAAAAGAAAATCAGTTGAAGATGGCAGACTACCGCCGCGAACAAGATATCGCGAAGGCGAAAGCCGACCAAGCGTATGATCTTGAGAATGCACGTGCACAACAAGAAGTCACCGAGCAACAGATGCAAATCAAAATCATTGAGCGTCAAAAACAAATCGAGCTCGAAGAACGAGAAATCCTCCGTCGTGAGAAACAATACGATGCGGAAGTCAAAAAACGTGCCGATGCCGATCGTTACTCGATTGAGCAAGCTGCCCAAGCGGACCGTGCGAAGCAATATGCGGAAGCAGATGCAACGAAATACCGGATTGAAGCATCGGCAAAAGCGGATGCAGAACGAATTCGTCTGGATGGTCTTGCAAAAGCGGACGCTGAGCGAGCACAAGGGGAAACAGAAGCAGACATCATTCGTTTGAAAGGTCTTGCCGAAGCGGAAGCGAAAGAAAAAATCGCGCAGGCGTTCGAACAATTCGGACAAGCAGCAATCCTTGACATGGTCATTCGGATGATGCCAGAGTACGCGAAAGAGATTGCAGCACCACTCGGTAACATCGATAAGATCACGGTCGTCGATACAGGTAGTGGTGAAGGTGGCGGTGCGAACCGTGTCACAGGGTACGCAACGGATTTGATGGCGTCACTGCAAGAGACGTTAAAAGCGTCGTCAGGATTAGATGTCAAAGAGTTGATCGAGAACTTCTCTGGTAAAGGAACAGCAAAGCCGTTAACGGTCAACTTGAATTCTCATGATGCGGTAGCAGCGTCGAAAACAGAAGACTGATATCATTACTATGTACTAGTAGAAGTAGTTTCTGAAAGGATATCTCATCATGGATGGTTTAGCGTTACTGCAAGAGCGTTGGATGTTGTTGCTCCCGTTCGTTGTCGTCTTCTTGATCAACGTCGGGTTATTGACAGCCCTTCTAAAGAAGCGAAATGATTTACCGAAGATGCTGGTCTTCGGAATGGGTGGGATGGCGATCGTGTTCATCGTCTCCTCGCTCGGCTTAAGCGTAGCACTGCTATTCTTCGGCTATAATTCCTAAAAAAACGGGACAGACTCGATTAAGAGTCTGTCCCGTTTTAAATGAAGTAAGAATGAATACTGTTAACGTGGAAGGTCGTAACCAATGACGACGAGTCCCGGTCCAGTATGTGAACCGATGGCTGCGCCGGCGATCGTCAAGATGACTTCGCTTGGTGAGAATTGTGCTTCAATCAATTGTTTTAACTGTTCTGCCCGTTCGATCGAATCCCCGTGACCAATCATGATTCGGTGTCCGTCAATCGCAGGACGTGCTTCTTCCATCCACTCGACGATCCGGTTCATGACCTTTTTCTGACCTCGGATTTTTTCTTTCGGAATCAGCTTCCCATCTTCGACGGTCAACAGTGGCAAGATCGATAGGAGACCACCAATGAAAGCGCTAGCTCGCGAAACGCGTCCACCGCGCATCAAATATTCGAGTGATTCGACTGTAAACAGATGACGAATCGTATTCACCTTGGCTTCAGCGTAAACCACTGTTTCTTCAAACGAATGCGTTTGTGCATACTCTGCAACGTCGAGAACGAATAGTCCTTGTCCCGTTGAAGCGGTTTTCGTATCGAGCACGAGATAGGGGACGTTCGGATATTTTTCGGCGAGTTCATCTGCGAGCATCTTCGCGGTTTGGTATGTTCCAGATAACTCACTTGAAAAAGCGAGATAGAGGAAGGGATCACCTTGTTCGAAGTGACGCGTGAACACCTCGACCATCCGGCTGACTTCTACTTGGAATGTCTTTGGTGCTGCGCCATCGCGCATCTTATCATACAGTTGTTTCGGAGATATCGATTCTCCGTCGAAGAACGTGTCTTCGTTGATCAATACGCCGAACGGCATGATCGTAAAATCATAAGCATCTAACATGTCTTTTGGTGCATCAGCACCACTGTCTGTGATCAATCGGATCATCACGTTCTCTCCTTTCTTAACCTAGGGCTTTTTCATTTCGATCAAGCATTCGACTCAAGTTGACACCGAACCGCTCGTTCTCGAGTTCCGTCAAAGTCGCTGGTGTTAAATCAGCACCGAGCGCAAGTAATGCCTCATAGGCACGACGTAAACATTCCTCAATCGTCAATGAGGTACCGAGTAATTCTTCAAGCGAAGCCATCGTTTCCGGGACGATGGTTGGATAGACGAATTTCGTCGCCTCGCCTTGAAGCGCTGCCGCGTAAAAGTCGCGGACTAAAGCGGCGCGCTGACTCCCGCTTCCGTTAACACAGAGGTAGATTTGAACGGCAACGCCACCGCGGACACGGCGCTGCGAGATACCGGCGAACTTTTTACCGGCGATCGACAGGTCGTAAGAACCGGGACAATACGATCCAACGACTTCACCGGCGACGATCGCGTCCGTTTCTTGAGCGAACATGCCACGGACGAGCGCAAGCATCGCTTCGTAACCACTGTCGATATCGATGCCGCCACGTTCGGGTAGGACTAACGAAATATTCAAGACACCGGCGTCAAGGACGACAGCAAGACCGCCTGAGTTACGGACGACGGGCGAAAAACCATGTTCGTGCAAAACAGCTACGCCGTCTGCGAGGTGAGGAAGGCGGGCATCCTGGATGCCGAGGACGACAGTTTCGTGGTGAATCCAAGATCGGAGTGCAGCTCCTTCTGTTGCAACGGAAGCGCATAATGTGTCGTCCATCGCAAACGATTGTGTCGCATGAAAAGCAGTTCCGAGTGACGTTTGATCAAAAATACGATAATGTTCTTGTTTTAAGAGTTCGATTCCCATAGGCTCGTTCCTTTATTGTAGATTTGCGACATCATTATAGCACAGGGTGTATAAAGTTTCTGTGCGAAGCGCCGCAGGAGACAGGAATCCTTGGAGACAAAACCGAACAACAACGACATAGACACGATTTAAAGGAGAGAAACATATGTATCAATCATTAGGTCAATTAAAGGAAACGAAGGTCTTCAAAGATCCTGTTCATCGGTATATCTATGTCAGTGATCAGTTGATTTGGCAATTGATCGGTACACGTGAGTTTCAACGACTACGTCGAATCAAACAACTGGGAACATCCTTTTTGACGTTTCATGGGGCGGAACACACGCGATTCCATCATTCACTCGGCGTCTATGAGATCACGCGCCAACTGATCGACGTCTTTAACGGTCGCGCCGATTGGGATGATCAGTACCGGGAGTTGACGCTGGCTGCGGCACTCTTACACGATGTTGGTCATGGTCCGTTTTCGCACGCGTTCGAGAATGTCTTCGGTGTCAACCATGAAACGTGGACAGAGCGAATCATCCTCGGGGATACGGAAATCAAGAAAGTTCTCGACCAAGTGGGAGAGGGATTCGCGGAAGAAGTGGCGTCGATCATCAATAAAACGCACCCGAATCAACTGCTCGTCACGATGATCAGCTCTCAACTCGACGTTGATCGAATGGATTATTTATTACGCGATGCGCACTTTGCTGGCGTCAGCTACGGAAAATTTGATCTTGAGCGAATGCTTCGGGTATTGCGTCCGGCGCCGAATCAAATGGTCGTCAAGCAGTCCGGGATGCATTCGATTGAAGACTACATCATGCGTCGGTATCAGATGTATTGGCAAGTCTACCTGCATCCGGTGACACGATCGAGTGATTACCTATTAAAAGCCATTCTCGAACGAGCACAGGAGCTGTACCTTTCCGGTTATCCGTTTGCGATTGCACCGATTCATTTAATGCCGCTGTTTGATCAGAAGATGGAGTTGCGTGATTTCCTTGGACTCGATGAGACGATCGTCTACTTCTATTTTCAGCAGTGGGCGAACGAACAGGATCCTATCCTTTCTGATCTATCAGAAAGATTCGTTGACCGAAAGTTGTTCAAGTATGTTGATTACCCTGCTGAAAAACGTGAACTCGTCCATGAAAAATTATGCGAGCTGTTTGACGCGATCGGCTTGAATCCGACGTATTATCTGCTAGAAGATAAACTCAGTCGTCTTCCTTACGATTTATATGGAGATAATGGTGAAATCAGCAAACAACCGATCATGCTACAGATGAAGGGTGGGCAGATGAAAGAGATTTCGCAAGTTTCACCGCTCGTTCAAGCCATCGCGACGTCACGCCAAACGGATGAGAAGCTGTTCTTCCCGCAAGAAATTTTGCACGACTTGCGCGAACATGCGAATGAGAAGATGCAAATCGACCAGTTATTGATTGGTAATGTGACATCATGATATCGTCCGTTGTCCTTACGAAAATCTTGCAACAGCTTGGACAGGAGGGAGGAGAGGTCGAAGTCTTAAAAGGCGCGACATCCTCCCTTGTTTTTCGGGTCGGTGAGGGAATTCTTCGCGTCCATACGAATCAGGATTGGCTACATGAGGAGCCTGATCTTGTCTTGCACGAGGTGTTTGCGTTACGAGCAGCAGGTGACTTAGCACCAGATGTGTTGGACTATCAAACAGATGTTAGGGACGAAATACCGCCTTGGTTATATATGACGCGTTCACCGGGAGAGATCCGGCTTGATCAGGTGGATGAGCAATATGTCGAACGACTAGCACAGATGCTTGTGGCAATCCATACACTGCCCGTACCAGAATCTCTTTATGTCTATCAGCCGTATGCGTCGGAACGTTACGTTCCGACGTGGACGCAGCATCCGGAGAGATGGCGTCAGCTACTGGCGGTCGAACCGATCGAAAGTCAAACAATCCGATTTATTCATCGGGATTTCCATCCGGTCAATGTGTTATACGAAATGGATGGAACGTGTCATACGATTGATTGGATTAATGCGTGTTTAGGTCCCATTGAAGTCGACCTTGCGCATTGTCGTTTGAATCTTGCCTTGCTCGAATCCGTCGAGATGGCGGATCATTTTTTAAAAAGTTACCTTAAACAGACGAACCGTTTGTACGATCACGCGTGGGATATTCGAGCTGTTTTTGATTTTGGACCTGAAACAATTGACGTCTATTCGGGGTGGAAAGCATATGGAAGGCAAAACCTCAGTCAGGACAATGTTCGGGAACGCTTGGAAAAGTTTGTCTTGAAAGTCTATGAAAATAACGAAAGCGGTTACTAAATGAACTTTTTCTCTTGTAGTTCTTCGAAATATTGATTATTCTATTACTTGGAAAGAGATTAAACGTCAGACATCGTACGAATGTACAACTGATAAACAACTAATAGATAGAGGGGTACTTCATGAAATATCTTATCGCACTACTCGGACTGGCTATCGTTTTCGGCTTGGCACTCCTTGTCAGCAGCAATCGTAAAGGCATCAAATTGAAACCGCTTGCGGTCATGCTAGTTCTTCAGCTCGTACTTGGGTTCATTTTACTCAATACATCGTTCGGATATATCGTCATTCGTGGCGTCGCGAAAGTCTTTGAAAAACTGCTGAGTTATGCGGCAATCGGGATTGATTTCGTCTTTGGTGGACTAGCGAACGAAGGTGCACAACCGTTCTTCATTAACGTCTTGCTACCAATCGTTTTCATCTCTGCCTTGATCGGAATTTTGCAATTCACAAAGATTTTACCGATCTTGATGCGCGGAATTGGTTTCGTCTTGTCGAAAATCAACGGGATGGGGCGTCTCGAGTCTTACAACGCGGTTGCTTCAGCTGCGATCGGACAATCAGAAGTATTCATCACAGTAAAAAAACAAATTGGTCAATTACCAGCAAACCGTCTTTACACATTGTGTGCATCAGCAATGTCGACGGTTTCGATGTCAATCGTCGGTGCGTACATGACGATGGTAGAACCAAAATATGTCGTTACAGCAATCGTCTTGAACTTGTTCGGTGGTTTCATGATCGTCTCAATCATCAACCCATACACGGTTGACCCGGAAGAAGATATTCTTGAAATCGTCGAAGAGAAGCAAACGTTCTTCGAAATGCTCGGCGAATACATCATGGATGGATTCAAAGTCGCAATCATCGTTGGTGCGATGTTGATCGGTTACAATGCTTTGATCGGAATGGTCAACGATATCTTCCTGATGGTTCTCGGTATCTCGTTCCAAGAAATTCTCGGATACATCTTTGCACCATTCGCATTCATCATGGGTGTTCCATGGGCGGAAGCCGTCAGTGCCGGTAGTGTCATGGCAACGAAATTGATCACGAATGAATTTGTCGCGATGTTAAGCCTTCCTGAGTACACGAAAGAGTTCTCGGAACGTACACTCGGAATCGTTTCTGTCTTCTTGATCTCGTTCGCGAACTTCTCGTCGATCGGAATCATCGCTGGTGCGGTTAAAGGATTGAATGATCGCCAAGGAAGCGTTGCAGCTAGTTTTGGTTTGAAATTACTGTATGGTGCAACTCTCGTCAGCGTCTTGACGTCAATCGTCGTCAGCGTCTTGCTGTAATCGTTACACATGTAAAAGAGCAATGGATCAGCAGATCCATTGCTCTTTTTGTCTATTATTTCGTTTCACCGTGCGAAGCAATTCCGACACGGACGCGATGGTGGGTTCCGTCACGGTAGACTTCGTAAGCGAACTGCGCAACGTTCTCCCGGGGAACCGGTCCTGTCGATGCAGTGAAGCGTGTCGTCTCAATCAACAAGTCGTCAGCATCAAGTGCTTTATCTTCCGTCAATTGTGTTGGGCAGATGACGGTGAAGTCGACGTCTGCATCTTTTAAAGTTAAATAAGCTTTCAGGTGATCCTCTGCTGCGATTGTCGAGCGGCGACGGGATTCACTCGATTGGAAACGATACTTTCCAGGTTCTTCTGACGCATCGAGAATACCTGCTGTACCAATGAAGACGATCCGTTCGATGCCTGCTTCCTTCATCTTGGTGACGAGATGTGGAATTGCTGTCGAGAGAACCTGCTGTTGATCGGTACCGAGACAACTGAAGACAGCGGTACTTCCTGCGAGTGCTTGTTCAAGATCGTCCGGGTTTGTCGCGTCTCCCGTCAGGATATGAAGGCGATCGTGAACTGGTAAGTCCGATGACGCGGAACGCACGAGTGCTTGGACATCGTAGCCATCTTTTAATAAACGATCGATTAGAGGGCGACCCGTTCGACCGGTCGCACCAAGTACAGTAACAGTAGTCATAAGAATTCCTCCTTGGAGATCAAGTAGATGGGAAAAAGAGACGTGCGGTAACGACCGGACGTCTCTTATTGATTATTTATCTGCAAACATGACGCCAGCTTGACCATAATCTGTTTTTTCCATCTCTTCGATGAAGACCGTGATGTTTTCTTTTGGAGCATTTGTCGTTTCCGATACCGCTTCCGTGACTTTTTCAATCAAGGCGCGTTTTTGTTCGACTGTACGACCCGATAACATTTTAACCGTGACATATGGCATGACTTCATTTCCCCCTCTAGCATGATGACGATACGCCATCAGTATAGCGCATTCGATAGGGGATTCGTCAATTCGAACATCGTTTTCGAAAAAGAAGGGTATAAGGTAGGAGCTATTCTTGTCGGAAGCGAAGGTAGTCATACACATACGGCAGAAAAGGAGAGACATAATGGACGCGATCATACGAAAAAAAATTCATACGCTACTGATTTTTGATCGGACGTTACCAGAAGATACAGCTTATCCATTGTCTGGCCCTAAAGGACTCGAGGTTGCAGATATCGTCTTTGAACAGAACATCCCGTTCGGTCGACTCGTAACGGATAAAGAACTCGCTCAACTGCTGAATCAAAAAGAAGCAAAGCGATACGGGATGCTGACATTGCTTGAGGACGATGTACGTTTCAAACCGTTATTTCAAAATCGAAAACCGACAGCCGACATGGAAGAAGAGGTTGAGGCAAAGGTGCGAGAACTGGCGCATCAGTTACGTGCGATTCGGTCGCGGTGTTCTTCGCTGGAACGTCTCTTTTTATTCGGTCGTGCAGCGCAAACCCTGTTTGATCGTGCTTTGCTTCATCTCGAAGAGGTCAATCCCCCAGCCCACGAGGAGATTGCATCCATGACGTGTTATCGTCTCCCGACGATTCGCCGAGCGACAGAGGATCAATTACAGCTACTCCGTTACGAGTGACTGGTTGCAGACACCTCGGAATGCGGTATGATAGAAGCAACAGGAATAAAAGGGGACAAAACACGATGGAAAAAAAGATTAACTTCAATATCATTTCAGATAACTCTACAGACGGTCACGGAGGATTCGGTGTCGGAACACTCAGTTTAAATAGTATGTCACCAGTCATCATTTCTCCGGAAGACGGCGAAGCTTACATTGATATGGGTGCGATGCACGCAAAAGCAGCAATCGAGAAACGCGTCAAGTTCACGACGGATAAAGCCGATACGCCAAACGGTAAACTGTACTGGATCGTCTGGGTGACAGTCGGTCGTAAACCTGAAGGCTTCTATTACGGTGGTGTGGCTGCTTGTGATCTGCTAGTCGATGCAGAAGCACGGCGCGGATTCAAGATTCTCGCTGATCACGTCAATAAGATGGATAAATCTCTCAAAGGACGGATCGTCGTAGATCACATGGATGAGCGTTCAAAGGAATTGTTACGTGATTTCTTGCAGACTCATAAACCTGAGATGTGGGAAAATGCTGATGCTGCTTTACATGAAGCGTTGGTCTAAATAAAAGAACGTGTGCCGCGGCACACGTTCTTTTTTCATGGTCGTTTCAGCGTCAAGACGACGAGTTCTGGATGATTGAACAGACGAAACGGAAACAGGCTGTTCCCGAGACCACGACTGACGATCAGTTCCGTCTGCTGTTCCTGATAGCGGCCTGCCGTTACGATTGGAAAGAATCCTTGACCAGGCGCATACAGACCTTCCGTAAACGGTAAGCGGATCTGTCCGCCGTGGGCGTGACCGGATAAGACGAGATCAACGGAACGCTCTGCATACAAGGATTTATATTCCGGACGATGCGCAAGCAGGAGCTGGAACGCATCAGGCGATACGTCTTGCAGTGCTTGATCGAGACTTTGACGAATCCCATCCGGTTCTGATAGTCCTTCGCGCCAACGTGTCGTCGTCGGATCATCGATACCGAGTAACGAAATCGATTGTCCTTTATACTCGATGACACGCGTTTCATTCCGAAGAACGGTGACACCGAGCTGCTCAAGATTCGGTAAAATCGTTAAATTTCGTCGGACTTCATGATTCCCGGTGACGAAGTAGACAGGGTATCGATCGACGAGCGCTTTCATGAGTGTAAGGCCAGCTTCTTCTCCGTTTCGCCTCGAGTCAATCAAATCGCCAGTCATGACGACGAGATCTGGTGATTTACGACTAATTTTTTTTAATAGTCGTTTTTGATCCGATCCGAACGTTTTGCCATGTAAGTCGGCGATTTGAACGACGCGATAGCCATCAAATGATTTTGGCAAGCGACCCGACGTCACTGTGATCTCTGAGACGTCGATGACGTTATTTTCACGATATAAAAACCAACTACCTAGAGCGAGAATCCCAAGGGATACGAGCCAACGTGTACGTTTTCGCATGAGTCACCTCATTTCTTTCTGTTCAGCATAATTCAGGATAACAAAAAAGACCTCCTTCCGTATGCGACGGAAGGAGGAGTTCAAAACAATTTAAGCATCTTGCTTCAAATCAGTTACTTCTTTTTGGGCATCAGGTTCATCTGATAACTCCTTAAATAGAGCGATAATCATCATACCGACGACGAAGATGAACGGAAAGGCGGCAAGAACTGAAGCAGCCTGCAAGGCGCTCAATCCTCCGGCATAAAGTAAGACAGCGGCAATCGAAGACTGGAGAACACCCCAAGCGAGCTTAATGCGTAAGCTTGGCATGAGACTACCACCAGACGAAAGCATCCCGAGAACATATGTCGCGGAGTCAGCCGAAGTAATGAAGAACGTCGTGATCAAGAAGACAGCGACGATACTGAGGAATGTGCCTAATCCACCGAATGTCTCAAACAAAGCGAACATGCCGGTTTCGACTCCTTTATCGTTAATCGTCGTGATCAAATTGACGTTTTGGAACAGTTCATTCCAAATTGCTGATCCGCCAAAAACAGAGAACCAAAGCAATCCGAAAATCGTTGGGACGAGCATGATTCCGATGACGAACTCACGAATCGTTCGTCCCTTCGAGACACGAGCAATAAACGTACCGACGAATGGTGACCATGAAATCCACCACGCCCAGTAGAAGATCGTCCAATCGTTGATCCAGCCGCGTTCATCTGGATTAAAAGCAGATGTGCGGAAGCTCATGACTGGTAAATTTTGCAGATAAGCTCCTGTCGTTTGGACGAAGAGGTCCATGATGAAACTAAACGGTCCGAGGAAAAGGACGGCGACCATCAATAGAACAGCAAGAACAATGTTGGCGTTACTGAGACGAACGATTCCTTTATCAAGACCAGATGCGGCACTCATCATATAAAGGACCGAGACGATCACGATAATGATCATTTGTGTAGCAAATGAGTTCGGAATACTACTTGTCAAGAAGTTCAGTCCACCTGAGATTTGTTGCGCACCGAGACCAAGTGACGTCGCGACACCGAACGCCGTTGCGACGATGGCGAGTACTTCGACGGTACCTTTACCGGCTGAAGCGAACTGAGGCTTCATCAATGAAGCGACCGTGTCGCCAATCGTAGCAGGACGTCCTTTTCGGAATGTCGAGTACGCGATGGCAAGTCCGACGATCGCATACAAGGCCCACGGATGTAATCCCCAGTGGAAGAACGAATAGCGCATCGCGAGTCGTGCCGCTTCCGTCGGATCATCCGTTGCGACCGGCGGTGTATGGAAATGCGTCAAAGGCTCTGAGACACCCCAGAAGACAAGACCAATTCCCATACCAGCGCTGAAGAGCATGGCAAACCAAGAAATGAGACCATATTCAGGTCGGTCCGAATCCTTACCGAGTCGGATGGAACCGAAGCGGGAAAAGATTAAAAAGATAGCAATGATTAAAAAAGCACTCATGCCGAGAAGATAAAGCCAGCCAAATCCGTCAGAGACAAAGGATTGTGCTTTAGCTGTGACATTTCCGAGACTAGCTGCACCGATTAGGGATTCCGGTAAGATTCCCCATATGGTAAAGAGCACACAGAAAATGACGGATACCATAAAGACTTTTGTAATCTTACTTTTTCGATTATTTTCCATCGTGTTCCACACCTTCTTTCGAATTTTACATGGTTGTTCTGTATCAAATGATGACAACGACATTATCATTACCCCGTGCATCCGATAACAAAACCTAATCACGCAGGGTACTACCGTAACAAACACTTTGGTGAAAAAGCAAATCGTTTGGGAAATGAAACCATAGAAACTAGGGAATTACCAGAGAGGAAAGGTGTAAAATGGCGGATAATCAAATGTTTAAAATGATTTTTAAATAGTGAAAGGAAAGACGTTAATATTCTTATTTCCCGTTTTACTTAAAAACTAACGTAATGCCTAATCTGAGCAAATCAGAGGCGGTCCGAAATTGGATTTGATATAACAAAAGCAGTCATCATTTTAAAGGAGGCATTTCTTATGGAAAAACAACAACAAAAACAAGCGATTCTCGAAGCATTTCAATCTCGTCATGCCACAAAGGCATTTAACGGTCAAATGATCCCAGAAGAGGATTTCCGTTTTATCTTGGAAACGGCGCGTCTGTCACCAAGCTCGTTCGGTTATGAGCCATGGAACATGCTCGTCATTCAAAATCCAGAAATCCGTGAAGCGCTTAAAGAAATTTCTTGGGGCGCACAAGGACAATTACCGACAGCGAGTCATTTCGTCTTGTTCCTCGCTCGGACAGGAGAACAAATGCAGATAGATGGACCGCATGTTACGCAGATGATGGATTTCCTTGGTTTATCTGAAGAAGCGAAAGCCGGACGGACGAAGCGATACGGTCTGTTTTTAAAGGAGGATTTCGCGATCGGTCATAACCCGAAAGCGATGGAAGACTGGGCAGCGAAACAAGCCTATATTGCACTCGGAAACATGATGTCGACGGCAGCACAAATCGGGATTGACTCCTGTCCAATCGAAGGGTTTGACCAACAAGCAGTCGAGCAATTACTCGTCGGTCGTGGACTGCTCGATCGTTCTGTTTTTACGGTTCCGGTCATGGTCGCATTTGGTTACCGGGCAGACGAACCGAAACGTGATAAGCAACGTCGCCCGCTTGATGAAATCGTAACGTTCGTCGAATAAACACGGAAGACAAAAATTTTCAAATTATATAGAAGTTTCTTTCGAAATTCGGTATACTCGCATTTGTATGATTAAGAAGCGCCGTAAACGCCACTCGCATACGAACAACTTTT
>NZ_DJUM01000022.1:29430-78158 GCF_002440475.1 Exiguobacterium sp. UBA6282
AACCACGTTTATGAGAGCGAACAAACGGAGTTTCAACGCCTAGAGATGGTTGAAACGGACGAGTTCGGTACGATGTTGTTACTTGACGGAATGGTCATGACGACAGATAAGGACGAGTTCGTTTACCACGAGATGGTCGCGCACGTCCCATTGTTCACACACCCGAATCCAAAATCGGTTCTGGTCGTTGGTGGAGGAGACGGCGGAGTCATCCGTGAAGTCTTGAAACACCCGTCCGTCGAAAAAGCTGTTTTGGTTGAAATCGACGGAAAAGTCATCGAGTATTCGAAAAAATACCTCCCGAACATCGCAGGTGGATTGGACGATGCACGCGTCGAAGTCATCGTTGGGGATGGATTCATGCATATCGCAGAAGCAGAAAACGAGTATGATGTCATCATGGTCGATTCGACAGAACCAGTTGGTCCAGCGGTCAACTTGTTCACGAAAGGCTTCTACTCTGGTATTTCAAAAGCATTAAAAGAAGACGGTATTTTCGTCGCACAATCGGATAACCCATGGTTCACACCAGACTTGATCCGTGATGTTCAACGCGACGTCAAAGAAATCTTCCCGATCACGAAGCTCTACATCGCTAACGTTCCGACATATCCAAGTGGTCTTTGGACGTTTACGATCGGATCAAAAAAACACGATCCGCTTGCTGTCGTACCAGAGCGTTTCCACGAGATCGATACGAAGTATTACACGCCTGAGCTTCACACGGCAGCATTCGCGCTTCCGAAGTTCGTTAAAGATTTGACGAACGGCTGAGTTCAGTCACTATAGCACACATGAACAGAGCGGTTTCGATCTTCGAAATCGCTCTGTTGTCAGGTAAAGAGGCGTTTGCAGCAGCAAACGACCAATGAACAGGGGGAATGGATCATGCGTTTTGATGAAGCATATTCAGGAAAAGTCTTTATCGCGAGTCAACCGACTCACGAGGATGCAAAAGGAATTTTATACGGCATGCCGATGGACTGGACGGTCAGTTTCCGTCCCGGTTCACGATTCGGTCCGGCACGTATCCGTGAAGTCTCACTTGGTTTAGAAGAATATAGCCCGTACTTAGATGGCGACATCGCCGACGCGAAGTTGTTTGACGCAGGAGATATCCCGTTACCATTCGGGAATGCACAAAAATCACTTGATATGATTGAAGAATACGTCGATTCATTACTGGCAGCAGGCAAGTTCCCGCTCGGTATGGGTGGCGAACATTTAGTCACGTGGCCAGTCGTCAAAGCGTTCGATAAACACTATGATGATTTTGTTGTGCTTCACTTTGATGCGCATACGGACTTGCGTGACGAGTACGAAGGTGAGCCGTTGTCACACTCGACGCCACTCAAGAAAATCGCGAACTTGATCGGACCGGAGAACTGCTATTCGTTCGGAATCCGTTCGGGGATGAAAGAAGAGTTCGAATGGGCGAAGACGTCAGGCTACAACCTTTTCAAATACGAGATCGTCGAGCCGCTTCGTCAAGTTCTTCCAACACTTGCCGGGAAAAAGGTCTACGTCACGATCGACATCGATGTCCTTGATCCGTCAGCAGCACCAGGAACAGGGACACAAGAAATCGGTGGGGTGACGACGAAGGAACTACTCGAAGTCGTTCACATGATTGCACGAGCAGACGTCGACGTCATCGGAGCTGATTTGGTAGAAGTATGCCCAGCGTATGATCAATCGGATATGACAGCGATCGCAGCAGCAAAAGTGTTGCGCGAGATGATGATTGGATTCATTAAATAAATAGACAAAGGAGACCAGACGTGATGTCGGTCTCTTTTGTTTTGTTTAGAAGAAGAACTGAACGACTCCGAATGCACCGAATCCGATGATCAGACTGACAGATGTCTATTGGACGACGCGTAGAACGGACGTCGCAATCTGGTGTTTAAGCAGGTGTGTGATGTTTGCCAGGATGCTCCCCCAGGTGGCAGAACCAAGAAAAATACCGATTAGAAACAAAACGGCATCCTGTCCGCTCGTCATCGGATTCAAGAACGTCAGAAGTAAAACGGACAGGTAGGCACTTAACCGTGACGAGGCTGTATCATAACTAACCTTCTTTTCAATTGATTTGTTATGTATTTTATTTCGAAAACAAAAAGAAGGTCAGTGTGTTTTCAAAACAAGTTCATAGCACACCGAAATCTTTACACATATACGGAAGTATCTTAAGTTTAAGATGTCACCACGACGGAAATATTCTGAAGTGTAAGAACATTGGTTTGAGAGCGATGTACATTTGACAATCAGAAAGGTGGAAAAAAGATGAAGAAACTCTTATCGTTTGTGACTGCTACGTTACTGTTTGCACTATTCGTGCTTCCGGTAGGCGCAGCAGATGACGCAATGGTTCGTGTCATTCATGCTTCACCAGATGCTCCGGCAGTCGATATCGCGGTCGATGGCAAAAAAGCCGTATCAGGAGCAAAATTCAAAGATGTCACAGATTACCTCACACTACCAGCTGGCGAACATAAAGTAGAAGTATTCGCTGCAGGAACAACAAAAGATCCTGTGCTCTCTCAAACACTCAATGTGGAAGCTGGTAAATTCTATTCTGTCGCAGCAATCGGTAAACTTGCTGATATTAAACTTGCTGTCATGGAAGACAACGGCAAAGGCGAAGACGGCAAATCAATGGTCCGTGTCGCACACTTTGCACCAGATGCACCTGCTGTTGATGTCGCACCAAAAGGTGGAGACCCACTCTTTAGCAACCTTGAATTCTCAAAAGTCTCTGACTACGGTACACTCGATGCAGGTACGTATGACCTTGAAGTCCGCCCTGCAGGCGCAACGGATGTCGTCAAAGCACTTGATGGCGTCAAACTCGACAGTGGCAAAAACTATACAGCTCTCGCAATCGGTTTACTAGAAGGCGAGCCAGCGTTTGATGTTCTCTTAATTCCAGATGGCGGTGAAATGGCATCAATGCCAGATACAGGACTTGGTGGTTCTGCTGATACGACTTCTGCTACACCATGGGCAGTCGCAGCAGCTGCCTTGTTAGTAGGAACAGCGTATGTCGTCCGTCGTAAACAAAACGCTTAAGAGTAGTCTGCTTCTCTTACTCGTATTAGCCGGATGCCAATCGGGATCACCTCCAGGTACTACAAAGCCGGAAAAACCAAAACAAACTGAAACGATGTCTTCTTCGTCCACTTCATCCGAAATGGTGGACGAAGAAGCATTCATTCCAACGCGTATTATGATTCCGACGCTCGATGTGAAAGCAAACATCGAAGTCGTCGGGAAGGATAAGCAAGGACGGATGGATGTGCCAAAAAAAACGGATCAAGTCGCGTGGTATAAATACGGTGCGAAAGCCGGTCAAACCGGAAATGTCGTATTAGCAGGACATCTAGACGATGAAAAGGGACCTGCTGTCTTTTATGATTTAGCCAAGATGAAAAAAGGGCAACGGATTGAAGTGACAGGGAAAACAGGACAACAGGTGTCATACGTGGTGACGAACGTCATGTCCTATCCTGTCGATGAAGCACCAGTCGGATCAATCTTTGGTGCGACCGTCATGAACAAACTGACGCTCATTTCATGCATTGGTACGTTTACAAACTCAAAAGGGTACGATCAACGTCTTGTCGTCACGGCAGAACAAGACAATTAAAAAAACAGGTCTCTCACTTCGGCTATGACCGAAAAAGAGAGACCTGTTTTTTAGTGTGTTTCTGAAGCTGCGACAAGATCCGTCGTCAGTGTCGTCAAGCCTTGCGTCGTTTTACTGAGACCTTGGATTGTCTCGACGATTTGTCCAAGGTTTTCTTTATTACGACCAAACAACGTCAGTGAGTTTTCCATTTCACTCTTAACGGTTTGGATTCCTTGTTTGACTTGTTGTAATTCTTGCTGAGATGCAGTGTTGGCGCGTGTGATGTCTTCCATCTGAGAAACCAGTTGTGTAATGTTGCCATTGTTCTTTTGAATCAGACCATTGATGCTGCTACTTAATGACTTGGCATTTTCAGCAAGGTTCCGGACTTCCGTCGCTACGACAGCGAATCCTTTACCGTGTTCACCGGCGCGGGCTGCTTCAATCGAAGCATTTAACGCGAGTAAGTTCGTTTGATTGGCGATCGCTTCGATGCTTTGTGTCATCTGGACGATCTCATCCGACGTCGTTTTCAATTCGTGGATGCTTTCAAGCGAAGTACCAACTTGTTGTGTTGATTGAGCGAATTGTTGCTCCATCTGTTGCATCTGTCGTTCGTTAGCAATCGTCATTTGGACGAGTTGCTGGCTCGTCTGCTCCGTCTGATCTGTTTCTGCCAACACTTGTGAAGCACGTCGGCTCGTTTCGATGATGGCATGATCCGTATGTTCGACGGAGCTTGCGACTTCTTGACTGACACGAACGACGTCTGTCAGCAGTTGACGGCGCGACTCGTTCGCTGCCGTTACTTCATGAAGACGAGAATCGACGTACTGACTCGTTACGATTTGAGCATCTAAGTTCATCGCGTGAGTCAATGCAAGCACGGCTGTTGTCAGTTGCGCTGGGTCATGCTGATAATGTTCGACGATTTTAGGAATCAACAACGTCTGAAACGCAGCATATGAAGCGATGAACCAAGTGACGGGAACGAAGTTGTGTTTATGCGTCTGTCCCATCCGTGTCCGCATCGCAAGGAAGGATTCATCCATGTTTCCTGTCAGAAGACTCGTGAAGTAGTCCGCAAAGACTTTTTTCAATCGTTCGCGTGTCGATGATTGTTTCGCGATCGTTGCCATCTCTGGATTCAATAATAGATGGTCAAGCACTTGCTCGAGGACCTCATCTAAGATGCCTTGAACGACAGGTGCCATCGATTTAAGTGTCTGTAGCTGTTCTTCTGTATACCCCATGTATACGAGACGAGATGTAAGATCAGGATCTGCCGTCTTCGTGATGAGATGAGAATCAGGAAAGCCGATTGTAGCTTGATAAACCGAAGTAGTCTTACTTTTAAAAGGATTGCGCACGTAGTTGCCTCCAATACTCAAGATGTGAATAAAATGATGTCTGTTTCTTATCGGTTCATCTTGACGAAGCGATACTGGTTTTCGAAAAAAAGACGAGAATATTGAAAAACATTGACCGGAAACAAAAAAACTCATGGCAAGTGCCATGAGGAGAATGAAAAAAGACAGGATTAGACCGGTTGATCTTCCTGGAATGCTTTTTTGGCGTCCACGATCGAGCGCATTCGTTGAACGCAGGTTTGAACGAATTGAATATCGATGGAGGTGAAACGGGTGACAGGTCCACGAGCTGACTCGGCACTGAATGTGAAGGTTCCGAGATTCCAAAGTTCGATTTTGAATCGTTTTCCTTTGTTGTCGTCGAAGTGTTCTACGAATTCGATTTGCGGTACCATACGAACCCCTCCTTACTCCGTATATTCCCGCTTTTCAAAAAATAAAAAAGCCAAACTGCGTGTTAGAAGCAGTTTGGCATGGATGTTTAAGCAGTCGGCACATCATAGCCGATCTCTTCGATTGCATCGACGAGGCGCTCACGAGGAACGTCTTCATGCTGTACCGTCACTTGGTTTTGTTCCAGTGAGACAGTAGCATGTTGTACACCTTCGACTTCAGATAAAGCTGATTCGACACTCGCTTTACAGTGATTGCATGTCATACCGATAACAGATAACGTTGTTTCTTTCATGATGAAGTTCCTCCTTCAGATAGTGGGGTACGTTTTAATCGTAACGCATTCGTCACGACAGAGACAGAACTGAATGCCATGGCGGCGCCCGCAAGCCATGGAGCAAGCAGACCAAGAAAAGCAACAGGGATGCCGATCGTATTGTAGCCGAGTGCGAAAACGAGATTTTGACGAATGTTTTTCATTGTCTGCTCACTTAGTTCGATCGCAAGTAAAACTTGTTTTAAATCATGTCCAAGCAACGTCACATCGGCTGCTTCGAGGGCGACATCTGTGCCGCTGCCGAGCGCGATGCCGACGTCCGCCGTTACAAGAGCGGGAGCATCATTGATACCGTCTCCGACCATCGCGACACGTTTCGTTTGTTGAAGTGACTGAATGACATCTGCCTTTTCAACAGGTAAGACGTCAGCAAAGACGAACGCTCGATCGAGTCCGAGTTCTTCCGCTAGATGATCAGCAACTTCACGACGATCACCGGTCAAGAGATACACGTCCTTAGTCTCTCGCAACCGCTGGATTGTTTCTTTCGCTGAATCTTTTAACGCGTCACGGATGGCATATCCGGCAGCGACTTCTCCATCGACGGCGACATACACGAGTGTCGCTCCGAGTGACGTCCAGTCAGGAAGGGCGATTTTTCGTTCCTGAATCATTCGCGCTGAACCAACGATCAAATCATGTCCCATGATTTGTCCTGTGATCCCACGTCCTGATTCGACATGGAACTGTTCGATATCAAAGACGACATCCCGCTCTGCTGTGATGGCACGGGCAAGAGGATGTTCGGATTGACGTTCGAGCGCGGCAGCGAAATCGAGCGCTGTCTCCGTGCCAAACGTCTCGACGACGACAGGGCGACCGACTGTCAGTGTTCCAGTCTTATCAAAGACGACAGCATCGACATGTTGGAGGTTCTCCAGTTGAGCCCCCCCTTTAAAGAGAATCCCTCGTTCCGCTCCTTTTCCGGTTCCGACCATGATTGAAGTTGGTGTTGCGAGTCCGAGTGCACACGGACAGGCGATAACGAGAACCGCGATGGCAGGACGAATCGCTTCTGCAAAGGAACCGGTGAACATCCACCAAGCGGCTAATGTCAGAAGCGCGATGGCGACGACGATCGGTACGAACACACCAGAAATCCGATCGGCTTGGCGCTGAATCGGCGCTTTTTCGGTCTGCGCTTGCTCGACGACGCGAATGATTTGTGCGAGAACCGTTGCTTGCCCGATCTTTGTCGCCTCGATTTGTAAGGAACCGTTCGTATTCAGCGTACCACCAATGACGGATGCGCCAACAGTCTTATGAACAGGAACGGATTCACCGGTCAACATCGACTCATCGAGATACGCATCACCTGCGCGAACAATACCGTCTGTCGGAATTTTATTTCCGGGTTTTACGAGCAACACCATCCCGGCTTGGATCGCCTCAATTGAAACGATCCGTTCCTGCCCATCTTCCAAAACGATGGCTTCTTTCGCTTGTAAGGAAAGCAGACTTTTAATCGCTCCTGTCGTCTGTTGTTTCGCACGGTCTTCGAGAACCTTCCCAAGCAAGACGAGTGTAATCAGAATCGCACTTGTCTCAAAGTAGAGGTGTGGCATATCAGAGACGAACAGCATTTCAGCAACGGAATAGAAGTAGGCTGCCGATGTCCCGAGCGCGACAAGGACATCCATGTTGGCGCTACCGCTCCGTAAACTTTTGTAGGCTCCGCTATAGAAGGGCGCACCGATGATGAATTGCACCGGTGTCGCTAAAGCAAACTGAAGCCACGGATTCATCAAGAATGGAAGATGAAACGGACTGTTCGGAATATGCGTCAGCATGCTTGCGAGCAAAGGGAGCGAAAGAACGGCTGCGATGACGAAGCGATACAGCATCCGACGATTCGATTTTGTTGCGTGTGGTGCTTGTTTGACCGTGGCCTCGTAGCCGATTTTGCGAATTTTTTCGATGATCGCTTGATCATCATAGGCATCAGAAATCGAGACACGAGCCGTCTCGAGTGGTAAGTTGACCGTTGCTTCGACGCCGTCCATCCGGTTCAGGACTTTTTCAATCCGAGCGGAACAGGCGGCACATGTCATCCCTTCAATATCAAACTCAATCGTTTTTGACATCAGAAAACCCTCCTTACTTTTTCAGACGGGCAATGACTGCCATCAACTCATCGACGTAAGCGTCCGTACTGTCTTGACGAGTCGCGACCTCATGCATGCACATTTTGACGTGGCGTTCGATGATTTGCAGTTCGACTTGCCGCAAAGCTGCTTGAATCGATGCGGTTTGCGTCAAAATGTCGATACAATACCGGTCTTCAGAAACCATGTTGGCAATCCCGCGGACCTGTCCTTCGATACGCTTTAATCGTTTCATTAAAGCGTCTTGTTCTTCATGTGTTCGTGGGACGACAGGGTGATCGTGTGCCATAGTCGTGCCTCCTTTAGTAATCTTGTTGTTATCTTTACTCTAACATATAGGTATGGGGGGTACCAGTATATAGCTCAAACAATAAAAAAAGCAGTCGCGAGAGACGACTGCTTTTGCACTTATTGATTGGAGACTTGCGGTTTGACGATCGTTTCGTTCAATGAGCGTTGATCGCTAATGATGTCTTCAGCTTGTTTCGCCCGTTTAATGAAGAAGGCGAGGACGAATGCTAGACCAGCAATGAACGTCGAGATGAAGAATGCATAGTTGATTCCGTCAAGCGTCGCTTGCATCGTAATCTGCTGTTTTAAAGCAGCAGCTGCTTCAGCTGTCGGTTGACTTGTCATGTTCTTCGCCGCTTCGGCCGCGAGCTCTGTGCCACGAGTCTTAGCATGCGTTGACATGATCGTAACAAGCAACGCCGTTCCGATTGCACCAGATACTTGTTGCAACGTATTGTTCATCGCTGTGCCGTGTGGATAATAGCGTGTTGGTAACTGATTCAAACCGTTCGTTGAGACCGGCATCATGACCATTGACATCCCGAACATCCGTAACGAATACAGGATGATCAGATGGGTATACGTCGTATCCATCTCAAGTTGACTGAAGTAATAACTCGTGACGACTGTGATGAACAAACCAGTCAATGCAAGAGGACGACCACCGATCCTATCAAACAGCTTCCCGTTGATCGGTGACATGACGGCCATTAAGATGGCACCCGGTAACAGCATGAGACCCGCATCAAGTGGTGAAATACCGCGAATCGTCTGGACATAGATCGGAAGCAATAACATGCCCGAGAACATCGCCATCGTGACGACCATCGAGATCGCAGAAGACAAGGCGAACATCGGGTAACGATAAATCTTGAAGTTGAGCATCGGACGTTCCATATGCAGCTGACGATAAATGAATGTCACGAGTGCGATGACCCCGACGATCAGTGCTCCATAGACGTGGAAACTATCCCAACCTTTAGAGCCAGCAGAACTGAATCCGTACAATAAGCCACCGAAACCAAGTGACGAAAGTGCAACGGAAGTCAGATCGATCCGAGTCGCAGACCGTTCCTTGACGTCACGAAGCAAGAAGAAACCAGCGACGAGAACGATTAAGGCGATTGGTGTGATGAAGTGGAACAGCATCCGCCAATCATAGTGCTCGATGATCCAACCGGATAACGTTGGTCCGATCGCTGGAGCCCCCATCATAATCAATCCGAAGAAGCCCATCGCAGTCCCGCGTTTTTCAATCGGGAAACTGACGAGCATGACGTTCATCAGTAGCGGCATCATGATGGCAGAACCCGACGCTTGAATCATCCGTCCTGCGAGCAACACAGGGAAGACGTCTGCGAATCCGGCAAGAATCGTTCCGGTCGAGAAGAGAGTCATCGCGAGTAAGAACAAGCGACGAACCGAATACTTTTGAATCAAGAAAGCAGATGTCGGAATTAAGACACCATTGACGAGCATGAAACCAGTCGACAGCCATTGAGCAGTAGCTGGTTCGATCGCTAGATCCTTCATGATTGAAGGAAGGGCGATGTTGAGCAAGGTATTATTTAAGAAAGCGATGAATGCCCCGATCATCAAAACGGCGAGGATGCCGTAAGGAGCTCGAGCTGTGTGAGTTGCACTTTGTTGCATGAATATCCTCCTAACTAAACTAACGGTACAGATTTCTATACGGTCGTTCTATCTGTAGTTTATCTTAATCCGATTTAGTTCGAATTACAAATAATAATAGCTAAGAAAGATAATTTTATTTTTTATGTAGTTTTGAAAGCGTTTTTTTAAATGAGGAAAATGATTCGTAGGAAATAAAAAAGCGCAATCCTTCTCGTTAGAGGAAAATTGCGCTTTGTCTTCAGTTTGAAACAGCCAGAAGCTTGTTTCATAGTTAGCGTTACTGAACGTTCGTTTCGAGTGCATCCTTTGTAATGTCGTAGTGAGATGCTGTCCAGACAGATTTGCCGTCCTGAATGAAAAGAACTTGTGGCGACTCATGTCGGACATTATAGTGTTCAGCGATGTGATTCGATAAGGTCCGAGCTTCTTGGACGAAGAGATATGCTGTCGGAACAGATGTTTCATCCGCGAACTTCGTATACTCTGAGAATCCTGCGGCACTGATCGGACACGTCGTACTGTGTTTGCAAATCACGAACGCGCTATGCTCGGACGCAAATTGATCAAAATCAGAAATAGACTGCAGTTTACGTGGTTGTGTCATAATATATCACCCTCCATACGTCCGGAGACGTTCACTTAACTTTAGATTTTCCCGGTAATCGACCGGACAGTCAATCAATACGGGTCCATCGCTCGCGAAAGCTTGATCAAGACAATGGGCAAGCGAACCGTGTTCACCGACGCGAAGTCCAAGCGCACCGAAAGCATGAGCCAGTTGAACGAGATCCGGATTATCAAAGGTGATGTACGATGATTTTCCATATGCTTGTTGTTGTTTCCATTCGATGAGACCATATGTCCCGTCTCGCCAAATTAATACGACGAGTGGCAGCTTCAAACGAACGGCGGTCTCGAGGTCCTGACCGTTCATAAGAAAAGCTCCGTCTCCAGCGGCGCAGACGATACGTCGGTCGGGGTAGAGAAGTTTGGCTGCGAGTGCACTCGATAAACCATAGCCCATTGAAGCAAACCCATTCGAAATGAACAATTGATCTGGATGTGTCGTTTGATAATGGCGAGCGAGCCAGACTTTATGTGCTCCGACATCCGAGAAAACCATTCCGGCTTCACCAACCGTCCGTTCGAGCTCACGAACGATGCTTTGAGGATGTAAAGGGAGCGCGAGGGAATATGTTTCTTGAATCTCTTGACGCAACTTATCGCGATTCCGTTGCCAACCGTTCCAGGAACGCTTTGGAAGCAGTGGTGTCAAAACGGTCAATACATCTGAAAGATTGCCGACTAGATTTGCAACGACTGGATAGTAGGCATCGATTTCGTGAAGGTTCGTATCCAGATGAACGACCGGCGTCTTTTTCGGATTCCATTTTTCCGGGGGCAGTTCCGTGATGTCATAACCAATCGTAATGATTAAATCACTCGCATCAAGAATTCGTTGGTTGTAATCAACATCCGGCAAACCGATCGTATGCGCGGCAAGCGGATGTTGTGAGGAGATGGAGCCTTTTCCCATCATTGTCTCGACGACCGGAGCATCCAGCTGTTCGACGAATGCCCGAAACGCCTCAAGTGCGTGTTGACGGTGAATCCCGAAACCGGCAATGATGACAGGACGTTGCGATCGATCGATCAATTGTAAAACGTCCGGATCATCAATCGTCAACGGATGAAGATATGTCGGAGCACTGTCGTTTTTGACAGGAGTCACAGGTTGATCTCGTTCTTGTTTTGCGACGTCTTCTGGGAAAGAGATATGCGTCGCTCCCGGCTTTTCGCTCTGTGCCGTCGCAAAGGCACGACGGACGATTTCCGGAATCACTTCTGGTGTCAGAACGGACGTACTTGACTTTGTGACCGGACGATATAGATCAACGAGATCAAACATTTGATGCGACGCTTTATGTTGCCGTGATAGTGCTCCTTGTCCTGTGATGGCAACGACAGGAGAATGGTCCATCGTTGCACTCGCAATTCCCGTCATCATGTTAGTCGCACCAGGACCAAGCGTCGATAAGCAGACACCCGGTCGTCCACTCAGGCGACCGAACATCGCTGCCATGAACGCAGCGTTCGTTTCGTGACGCGTCGTGATGAACGTGATCGACGAACGACTAAGTGATTCGAGCAATGTGATGTTCTCTTCACCGGGAACACCGAAGATATGCGTGACTCCCTCTGCCTCTAAACATTGGACGAACCAATCCGCCGCGTTCATGCTAGTCCACCGATTGAGATGTATTTTGTCTCGAGATACGCTTCGAGTCCTTCACTACCGCCTTCGCGTCCAAGACCGGATTGTTTCATTCCACCAAATGGTGCTTGTGCAGCAGAAGGAACCCCATCATTCCAGCCGACGATTCCATAATCAAGCCCTTCGATTGCACGAATGGCACGCGCGTAATCCTTCGTAAAGACGTATGAAGCGAGACCGAATGGTGTCTGGTTGGCGTAACGAACCGCTTCTTCATCAGAACTGACACGCTGGACGGGAGCGACAGGTCCGAACGTCTCCTCGTTCATGATCAACATGCCGGGTTTTACGTCAGCGAGCACGGTTGCTTCATAATAATAGACATCGTTCTCCTCGTCCGTTGTTCCTGTTCCACCCGTGACGACACGAGCACCGGCTGAAGTAGCGTCATCAACATGTTTTTTAACTTTATCGTAACCCGCTTTATTAATCATTGGACCGATCTTTGTTTCGGCATCCAGACCGTTCCCGGTTTTCAATTTTGCCGTCTCCTGACCGAGTTTTTCAACGAACGCGTCATAAATCGAATCAGATACATAGATCCGGTTTCCGCAGACACACGTCTGTCCGCCGTTTCGGAATTTCGACTTGATCGTCTCCGCAACAGCTAAATCGAGATCGCAATCATCAAAGACGAGAATCGGTGCATGTCCGCCGAGTTCAAGCGACATCGCTTTGATCGTCTCTGCTCCTTGAGCCATCAGTGTCCGTCCGACTTCGGTCGAACCAGTGAAGGTGATCTTATCGACATGCGGATGTGTCGCGAGTGATTCACCGAGTGCTTTCCCGCTACCTGTAACGGCATTGACGACGCCTTCTGGAATCCCGACTTCCTGACAAAGTTCAAGTAAACGAAGTGCTGTTAATGGAGTCGCGGTGGGTGGTTTGATGACGAACGTACATCCGGCAACGAGAGCCGGAGCCAATTTTCGGGTAATCATGGCTGCTGGGAAATTCCATGGTGTGATCGCGGCGACGACACCAACCGGTTGTTTGATGACTTGAAGTCTTTTAGAAGCATCGTGTGTCGGTATGACACGTCCGTATGCCCGTTTTCCTTCCTCTGCGAACCATTTGACGAAGTTTGCCGCATACTGGACTTCACCTTCTGATTCAGCTAGCGGTTTTCCCATCTCAAGCGTCATTAACCGGGCGAGTTCATCTTTTTTCTCGATCATTTTGGCATAGAGTTTTTCCAAGAGTTCAGCGCGTTCATATACTGTCCGCTTCGACCATTCTGGAAAAGCCTTCCGTGCTGCTTCGACAGCATCATTGACGTCTGATTTTGTTCCGTTTGGTACACTACCGACGACTTCTCCGGTTGCTGGATTCGTGACATCTGTCCGTTCTCGTCCGTGATCCAGCCATTGTCCACCAATAAAGAATTGTCCCTTCATCTTGAAAATCCCCCTTTTTTACGTGCATTGGTTAGGGTATACCCGAACGAATAAAAAAAGATTCATTTTGGAAAGGAAAGGTTATGCAAAAAGGTAGAAATTGACCGATAAACAGTGTAGGATGATTCAGTAAATGTAATGTAAATTCAACTGAAATATTCGATGTAAACGAAGAGTGATCCCCATTGATGTGAAATGGTGAAATCATCCTCGAGACATTGACTTTAAAAGTGGATTTGATAAGATAAAAGTAAAGGGTTTGCGCAATCGGTTGCGCAAAACAAAATGAAGGACGAACAAATATACCTAACTCCTACTAATGACTCACCTACGAGAGGATTTCTAACACATGACACAAATGATACCGCGCCCTGAGACGGCCCAACAAACAATTACACGAGCTTGGTGGAAAGAAGCAGTAGCATACCAAATCTATCCACGCAGCTTTTATGACGCAAATAACGATGGAATCGGCGATATTCCGGGTATCATCGCAAAACTGGATTACTTGAAGGATCTTGGCGTCGACGTTTTGTGGATTTGTCCGATGTTCAAGTCACCGAACGATGATAACGGATATGACATCAGTGACTATGAAGACATTATGGATGAGTTCGGAACAATGGCAGACTTCGATCTCTTAATGGAAGAAGCGCATAAACGAGACATCAAAGTGTTACTTGATCTCGTCGTCAACCACACATCTGATGAACATCCATGGTTCCTTGAATCGCGTTCGTCAAAAGACAACGAGAAACGCGATTGGTACATCTGGAAAGATGCGATCAATGGAGGAGAACCGAACAACTGGGAAAGTATCTTCGGTGGATCAGCATGGGAATATGACGAGAAGACTGAGCAATACTTCCTGCACGTCTTCTCCCGTCGTCAGCCAGACTTGAACTGGCAAAACCGCGATATGCGTCAAGCGGTCTATACAATGATCAACTGGTGGCTTGATAAAGGCATCGATGGTTTCCGAATCGATGCGATCAGTCACATCAACAAGGATCAGTCGTTCGGCGATCTCCCGAACCCACTTGGTATGCCGTATGTGCCGTCGTTTGACATGCATATGAACGTCGAAGGCATCCATGCGTATCTTGAAGAGCTAAAGGATGAGACATTCTCGAAATACGACATCATGACTGTTGGGGAAGCAAACGGCGTCTCGCCGGAAGAAGCAGACCTTTGGGTCGGAGAAGAGAACGGCAAGATGAACATGGTCTTCCAGTTCGAGCACATGGATCTCTGGCGCGCAGATGCGGAAAAAGGCGTCGACGTCGTCAAACTGAAACAAGTGCTGACGAAGTGGCAAAAAGGACTTGAAGCAACCGGTTGGAATGCGTTGTACCTCGAAAACCACGATAAGGTTCGTTCGGTCTCCCTTTGGGGTGACGAGGAACAGTACTGGAAAGAGAGCGCGAAGTCGCTTGCGATGATGTATTTCTTCATGCAAGGCACACCGTTCATCTATCAAGGTCAGGAAATCGGGATGACGAACGTTCAGTTCCCGGATATTTCGGATTATGATGACGTCGCGACGAAAAACATGTATGAGATGCAACTCGCTTCCGGGAAGACACATGAGGAAATCATGGAAGTCATCTGGAACTCGTCCCGCGATAACTCACGCACACCGATGCAATGGACGAACGAGCAAAATGGTGGCTTCTCGAATCAATCCCCATGGTTCGGTGTTAACCCGAACTACGCGGACATCAATGTCGCGTCACAAGAACAAGACGAAGACTCGATTTTGAACTTCTATAAACGAATGATTCAAATCCGTAAGATGGAAGAGACATTGATTTATGGTGCGTATGATCTCATCTTACCGGAAGATACGAAAGTCTATGCCTATACACGGACGCTTGGTGACGAACAGTTCTTGATCGTTACGAACTTAAAAGGCGAAACAGCAGAAATCGATACGGATATCATCTTGCATTCGGATAATATGTTGCTTGGCAACTATCCGACGATGCACCACGAAGGAACAGAACTGGAACTTCGTCCATTCGAAGCTCGTCTGTACCGTGTGCGCTAATATGTTTTGAACGGATTCGAAGTACATCGAATCCGTTTTTTTGTTGTGCGTAAGCAGAAGATGCATCAGACGAAAAAATCGTGTACGCTAAACGATGAGGTGATAGAAGTGAAACCAGTAAAGTACTCGGTGTCATTACGACAGGTGACGACGATTGAAGATGGTCCGATGCGTGAATCGGTCGAACTTGAGGCGGACGGCACGTTGTTCGAAACAAAGGATGGTTTTGCCGTGAAATTCGTTCAACCGGATGAACAACCGATTGATACGACGATCAAATGGTCAAAAGACCAGATCGCCCTGAATCGCAAAGGTCCTGTTGCGATGCATCATGTCTTCATTTTAAAAGAGACGACTAAAAGCCAGTATGGCAGTCAGTTCGGTCAAATGTTGATGGAGACAGACACGGAGACGATTGAGATGAAACCGCAGCAGATGAAGTTTCGCTATACATTAAAAATGAATGGACAAGCAGTCGGTACGTATACGATTGATTTAACTTGGAAACGGAGTGAGACGAATGGCATTTGAACAAACAGTACGTCAAATGGAACAGATGTTGGAAGAGGAATGGTTCGAGTGGCTCGAGAACGATGAGCCGCGCTACAACGAATGGCGTGATCAACTCGAAGGACTCGCAGAGCAGGTCATCACGGAATACAATCCGAAGGTCGATCCGGAGTCAATCGATACGCTACTTTTAATCAATGAAGAATTACCTGTCTTATACGGTGAAGATACCGTCATGCTGTATACAGCGCTTTTGAAAGCACGTCAGGAAGACGATCAAGTATATGAGCGTTACTTGACGATCCTGGGTGCGTTTGCGGACGAACAGCATCCAGCGATCCGTGAAGTCGAAAAGTTAGTCGCGAAAAAGGATTATAAAAATGCCTTCGCACGTGCAGTCCGTCTGCCACAGTCGCTCGGTCTAGAATAAACAATCAGTGGACCATCTTGTTTTAGACAAGGTGGTCTTTTTAGGAGGAAGCGTCATGTATCCACTCTATCGAATCATCGTCGCGATCATCCGGAAGGGCGATCAACTGCTCATTGTCAACAATCAATCGGGTCAGGACAATCGGTGGAGCTTACCCGGTGGACAGATTGAAGCTGGGGAGACACTCGAGCAAGCACTTCGTCGTGAGGTTGCTGAAGAGACTGGCTTGGCAGTCACATCATCGTCGTTTGCCTTCTTGACGGAGAACTTCATGCCAACTTATCAAGCGCACAGTCTCGTCACTTATTTTGATTGCGAGGTGAGCGGAGTACTCGATCCGAATGATCCTGATGAAGAAATTAGCGAGACGAAGTGGATCAATCAAAGGGAGCTAACGGAATACATCACAAGTGAGGATGTCCGTCTTCCGTTATATACATACTTAACAGAACAACACAAAGGTTATTATATGTTTGAAGAGATGAAGTGGTAAGCAAAAAGAACGGATCATCCTTATAAAGGAGTGTATCCGTTCTTTTGCTTAGAATGNNAAAATTTATGAATGAATAGTCATTCATTATATGCTATACTCATTTCAACACAACTGCTTTAGGGGGAAAGGGGTTTGTTCGAACATGAATACGTTTTTAATCATTAACTGGATTGCCTTCCTACTCGTCATCGGTTATGCAGGCTATCTGTTCACATCACTCGTCAAAAGTCGTTATGCCGCCATTAAACGGGGGAAAAAGGCGGAATGGACGCTGACGAATAAAGAACGACTAGACGCAGTTTTAGTTAACGTCTTTGGTCAAAAGAAACTATTAAAAGATAAGAAAAGTGGCGCCATCCACGTCATGATGTTCTATGGATTCTTACTCGTTCAATTCGGAGCGATTGATTTTATCTGGAAAGGACTTGCCGTTGGTCAGCGTTTTCCGCATGTCCCGCTCGGTCCACTTTATCCATTTTTTACATTCTTTCAAGAGATCGTCATGCTCGTCATCTTGATTGCCGTCGTCTGGGGTTTTTATCGCCGGTATGTCGAGAAGCTCGTCCGTCTGAAGCGAAATTTCTTAGCAGGTCTTGCCTTGATCTTCATCGGTGGCTTGATGGTTGCCGTCCTCTTCGGAAATGGATTCTTCCTTGTCTATGAGAACCACTCGACGCTCGGTGAACCCGTCGCTTCAAGCATTGCGTTCTTATTCGGCTGGGTACCGAAATCGGTCGCTTTCGGATTATTCGTCTTCTTCTGGTGGGCACATCTTTTGTTCCTACTTAGCTTCATGGTCTACATCCCACAAGGTAAGCATGCGCACTTGATTGCCGGTACAGCAAACGTCTGGCTCGGGCGGACATCGAAGGTTGGTCGTTTGGCACCGATTGATCTATCCGTCATGGAAGAAGCAGAAGACGACGAAGCGGAATTCAGCTTCGGGGTCAATCGGATTGAAGATTTCAATCAAAAGCAACTCGTTGATCTATATGCCTGCGTCGAGTGCGGTCGCTGTACGAACATGTGCCCAGCAAGCGGAACTGGGAAGATGTTGTCACCGATGGATTTGATCGTTAAATTACGGGACCATCTTAATATGAAAACGGCAGCCATCACACAACGTTCACCATGGGCACCTGCTTTTGCGTTCGAAGGATCGCAAGGAAATCAAATTGCCGCGCTCGCAGCAGCCGGACAGATGGATATCGTCCCGGATTCATTGATTGGGAACGTCATTACGGAAGAAGAAATTTGGGCGTGTACGACGTGCCGAAACTGTGAGGATCAGTGTCCGGTCATGAACGAACATGTTGATAAAATCATCGACCTCCGTCGCCATCTCGTCATGATGGAAGGCAAGATGGATCCGGAAATGCAACGGACGATGGCAAACATCGAACGTCAAGGTAATCCGTGGGGGATGAACCGAAAAGAGCGCGAAAACTGGCGGAAAAACCGTGATGAACTCGTCGTTCCGACAGCGAAAGAAAAGAAGAAAGCAGGCGAAGAGTTCGAGTACCTGTTCTGGGTCGGGGCGATGGGATCGTACGATAACCGGAGTCAAAAAATCGCTAGGGCGTTTGCGCGTATTCTGAACGAGGCAAATATCTCGTTTGCGATTCTCGGAAACGATGAGAAGAACTCGGGCGATACACCACGTCGAATCGGTAACGAAGTCTTGTTCCAAGAACTCGCGGAAGCAAACATCAAATCATTTGAGAAGTATGGCGTCAAAAAGATCGTCACGATTGATCCGCATGCCTACAATACATTCAAAAATGAGTACCCAGACTTCGGACTCAGTCTGGATGTCGAAGTCTATCACCATACCGAATTGCTCGCTCGTCTGATTGATGAGAAACGCATTACACCGTTACATGAAGTTAAGGAGCGGGTCGTCTATCACGATTCGTGTTACCTCGGTCGATACAATGATATTTACGACGCACCGCGTTATATTCTCGAGAAGATTCCAGGCATCACTCTCGTCGAGACAGAACGTAACCGTGAAAAAGGCATGTGTTGTGGTGCTGGTGGCGGTATGATGTGGCAAGAAGAAAAAGTTGGTGCACGTGTCAACGTCGCGCGGACGGAACAATTGTTGACCGTCCAACCATCCGTCATCGGGTCAGCATGTCCGTACTGTTTGACGATGCTTAGTGACGGTACGAAGGCGAAGGAAGTGGATGAAGCGGTCGCCACGTATGATGTCGTCGAATTATTAGAACGCTCGATCGTTGGTATAGCGGTCGAAGAGCCAATTGCCACAGTTTAAAATTAGAAGTGTATAAACGATTATTCTCGTATCAACGGGAGTAATCGTTTTTTTATTAAAAGCATGACGTTT
The DNA here is from genome assembly GCF_002440475.1 of Exiguobacterium sp. UBA6282. Classification (NCBI taxonomy): domain Bacteria; kingdom Bacillati; phylum Bacillota; class Bacilli; order Caryophanales; genus Exiguobacterium; species Exiguobacterium sp. UBA6282. The sequence goes on from NZ_DJUM01000022.1 coordinate 48,698, forward strand.
TACTGTACGGTTTTGACATGATAAAATAAAAGGACTAACTATGGCAAGGAGGTGAGAATCTTTTGGGAAGGCGTTACTTCGAATCGGTCAGGTCGCGGAGACCACCGGCTTATCAAAACGAACGATTGATTACTACACATCACTCGGTCTCTTAACATCAGAGCGTACTGCATCGGGCTACCGTTTGTATGACGAATCGGTCATTCATCAAATCGAAAAGATTGAATATTTGAAGTCTCAACGGCTTTCCCTGCAAGAGATTCTTGCTTCTTTTACGGAACGAGAACAAAAAACAGGAGAGACGATTTATCAGGAAGTACAACAATTACAGACGACGGTTGAAGGACTCGAGCAACGTTTGTTGCAGTCGACGGAAGTCGAAAAACAAGCGATTCGCTTAGAACTGTCCCGGCGTCTGACATTGATTGCTTCTCTGATTGCACAGCTTTAATACAAAACAATGGAGGTGACCCCTGTTTAGGGGATTTTGGATACTATATTATTCATCAATTTATTTTTAGTGGTGTTGTTGATTGTGTTGACGGCGTTCTTCGTCGGATCGGAATTCGCTGTCGTCAAAGTGCGGATGTCGCGTTTGGATCAGATGATCCAGGAAGGCAATAAAAGTGCGGTCCTTGCGAAAAAAATCGCCGGTGATCTTGATTATTACTTGTCTGCCTGTCAGCTCGGTATTACCGTCACGGCACTCGGTCTTGGGGCACTTGGAGAACCGACAGTCGAAAAGATCTTGCATCCGGTCTTCGATGACTTCGGGATCTCTGCTGCTGTTTCAACACTCTTGTCGTTTGGTATCGCATTTGTATCCGTAACGTTCTTACACGTCGTCATCGGCGAACTTGCTCCGAAGACACTCGCGATTCAGTATGCAGAACGCATGACATTGTTATTTGCTCGTCCGCTGTATGTGTTCGGGAAGATCATGTATCCGTTCATCTGGTTACTCAACGGTTCAGCACGCATGTTCCTTGGTCTGTTCGGTGTCAAACCAGCAGGACATGAACAAGCCCACTCAGAAGATGAATTGAAAATCATCATGGCGCAAAGTTTCCAAAGTGGTGAAATCAATCAGACGGAACTTGCTCTCATGCAGAACGTCTTCGCCTTTGACGAGCATATTGTCAAAGACTTAATGGTTCCACGAATGCGGATGGAGACGATCTCGGAACGTTTGACGAAGAATGAACTGATGGAAATCTTCATGGATAATCCGTATACGCGTTATCCGGTCACAGAAGAGAACGATAAAGACCGGATTCTTGGATACGTCAACGTCAAGGAAGTCTTGACGGATTTTGCGAACGGGAACGAACATCCGGTGACACATTACGTCAAGGAACTACCGGTCGTTTCTGAAGTAACATCACTTCAGGACACATTGCGGAAGATGAAACGGACCCGGACACACCTCGTACTCGTCGTCGATGAATATGGTGGAACAGCAGGACTCGTCTCGATGGAAGACTTACTCGAAGAAATCGTCGGCGAAATCCGTGATGAATTCGATGCAGATGAAGTCGAAGAAATCGAACAAATCAAATCTGACGAATTTTTACTGGACGGTACTGTATTACTCGTGGATTTAGAAGAACGTTTCAACATTCGATTTACGAACGTCGAGGACGTGGATACGATCGGCGGCTGGATTCAGATGCACAACATTGATCTTCAACCCGGTGAGCACATCGATACACCAGACTTTTCGGTTGAAGTAATGGAGATGGAGAACTATCAAATCAATCGCGTCAAGATTTGGTTGCATCCAGCTGAACAAGTAGAAGCAGAAGGATAAGATGGTCGGTTCCTCATCGAGGAGCCGATTTTTTTATATCACATCAGTCAAAAAATTAAGAACTTGCGGATTGTGTGAACTTTCAACGGTCATGATAGGAGAATGGTGGAGTGAGCGGGAATGTAATCTACAACTACCGTATTGTCGATTCGCGTCCTATGAAACGAGGAGGTATTCCGTGCTTGATCAGATTCCATTCTTACTGAGTCGTTTAGGTATGTTAGCACTGTTAGCCTTTCTATTGTCCCAGTGGCGCATTTCTCGATACATATTCAAGATGGACCGCGGGATGAATGTACCACTTCTTTTAGCATTCGTATCATCTGGTATTTTAATGAACTATGCGGGAATCGTGCTTTCGAATGATACAACGATCGATCCGTTACTCGGGTTATCCGTCAAAAAGGATGCTTTATTACTTGATACACGTTTAGCAGTCATCGTGACGAGCGGTCTGATCGGTGGACCAATCGTCGGTGGGATCACAGGATGTCTAGTCGGGTTGCACCGCTATTTACTCGGTTCTCTAGGAGCAGAAGCAGGTTGGATCATTGCGATGATAGCTGGACTCGTGAGTGGATGGTACCGGAAACGTTGGCGCTTACGGGATGACTATGCCTTGATTCCACCAGTCGGCATCGTCTTAGCCGCATTGTTCTTTGAAAGTGGAATCACGTTGTTGCTGGCTCCAGACACGACGCAGGCGCTTGATTTAATCAGTCATGCGGTGTTTCCGCTATTGTTCGCGAACACATGTGGTGTGGTACTGTTTATCATGATTTTACGAACGCAACTTCGACTCGAAGGTGATCTCTTCGTCCGACAAACGGAGCGTTCTGATCGGTTATTACAAGCGTTGCAACCCTTACGAAAGCAGGGGTTGACGTCAGAAGTCGCCCGACAAATCGGAGCGACATTATTAAAGGAGACGAAAATGCAACGTGTCGTCTTACTCGGAGCGACGGAAGTCGTCATTGATATGACGGAACAGCAACCTGCTGTCTGTGGCGAACAACCGAGACGTGAGGAACAACAATGGATTGAGGCAGAAGAACCCGTCCGACAGGAAGATGAACTGACGGGACAGATTCTAAGCTTTCATCCAATACGCATCAACGGTCAAAAGGCGGGTGTCATCTGTTATTTCTCGAAAGATCTATTTGACGATACGGTCGAGCGAATGACGGAACAACTTGTCCGTTTATTAGCACGAGAGTTATACATGCACCGAGAAGAGCAGTTGCTCCGATTAAGCGGTAGAAAGATGAAACCTATGTTACACGTCAGTTATCTCAAAGGCATCATCGAAGAAATTCAGCGGACAGCCGATCCCGGAACTCCTGTAAAACATCAATTGAATGCGTTGCTTCAACTTTTGACGACAGCGACGCGGCACGATGAACATCCACTGCGTGAGGAACTAGCGACGCTAAAAGCTTATCTATCGCTCGAAGGTACACGCCGCCGTCCGAATCAATTGACATCCGCTGATATCACGGTCGATCTCGACATCGAGACTTCCGTTGAGGAATACTTCGTTTTCCCGTTCCTCGTGACACAGCTTGTCGATAATGCACTACGTCACGCGTTCGTAAGGGCAGGACGGCATCACCGGATTGATGTCCGCGCCTTTAAGTCGACGACGGGTTGGGTTATCGAAGTCGCAGACAATGGGCAAGGAATGCCGCTTGCTGTGATGCAACAACTGGATCAAAAAGAATCAGGTGATTCGAATCTGTTCTTGATTCGACGCGCACTGGATGTGACATATGGTCCGGCTGCGTCACTACGCGTCTATTCCATTATCCATCAAGGAACACGAATCGAAGTCCGGCTACCTTTTCCATCGCCTTGACGACAGTGGCACTTTGCTACTGTTGTTTTTTTGTGTTGCTTCAAGGGTAAATAGGAAAACAGCAAAACGTATTGTACAGGAGGAAGCAGATGATGATTACGACAACAGAAGTGGGTCAACTAGGAGATCAGTACTTGTTGCGGTTCACGTTAGAGAATGTTCATGGACATAGTGTCGATATCTTGAACCGAGGCGCAAAAATTCTTGCGATACGGGTTCCAGATCAGCAAGGGATGATTGAAAACGTCGTACTCGCATTTGATGACCTGTCAGAATACCAGGATGATCCACACCATTTAGGCGCAACGATCGGACGTGTCGGAGGACGAATCGCGAACGGAGCGTTCGCGCTCGAAGGAATGACGTATGTACTTGAACAAAATGAAGGCGAGCATCATCTTCACGGGGGAAGCGAGAATTGGGCGAACCGGATGTTCACGCACGAAATCAACGATGACCGACTTGTCCTACGATTAGATAGTCCGAATGGAGAGAACGGCTACCCAGGTCACTTATCGTTTGAGTTGACCTTCGAATGGACAGACGAGAACGTCCTGCATGTTCATTATGAAGCGGAGACGACGGCCTCGACACCGTTCAGTCCGACGAATCATACGTACTTCAATTTGACGGGTGAGGCGAAGACGACAATCGAACAGCACGTCCTGCGAATGGACGCCCCTTTTTATATTCCGTTGACGAAAGATGCCGTACCGACCGGTGACATTCTCCCGGTAACAGACACCGTTTTTGATTTTCTCGATGCCCGTTTTCTACATGAAGTCACACACGCACCAGACGAACAACTTCGTCAAGCGGGTAGCGGGGTGGATCATCCCTTCCTGCTTAGAGAAGGTGGGGAGATCGTTCTTGACGAACCAATCAGCGGGCGGCGGTTACGGGTCGTAACCGACCAACCGGGGGTCGTCGTCTACACGGCCAATCACTTGTCAGGCGAGTTCACGATTTGTGGAAGACGGGCAACGCCGTACCTGGGCATCTGTTTTGAGACACAAGGGCTACCGGATGCGATCAATCAACCAGATTTCCCTTCCGTTGTCTTGCGTGCCGGTGAGCACTATCATAAGCGTACATCGTTTCATTTTCAGATGATGTCATGAGGTATCTTGCGATTTCCACTCCTGTATATGGTAGGATAGAGCGAGAAGAATCTAACGGAGGCTAAGGAAAATGACTAAAATTGCATGGGTGACCGATAGTATGGCCTATTTCACGAAAGAAGAGGCGGAAGCGATTGGCGTCAATGTCGTGCCGATTCAAATTTTACTTGGTGATACGGCGTATCAAGAGAATGCCATTACGGTCGAGCGTCTGTTTCGTGCCCTGGATGCGGACAAAAAGCTGATTGCAAAAACTTCACAACCGATCTTTGGTGAGTTCGTCGGGACATACGAACGGCTAAAAGAAGAAGGATATGACTGCGCGATTGCAGTACATTGTACGAATGGCTTATCAAGTACCGTTCAAAGCTCAGCATCAGCAGCGGAAGCGGCAAGCTTCCCGGTTCATATCATCGATTCCCATACCGCGTTCGAAAACCAACAGGAATTCATTCGTTACGGAATGGAACTTGAGGCACAGGGGAAATCGGTCGAAGAAATCGTTGCGGCGTTACAAGCATTGACGAAAAAGACCCATTTTTATATGATTGTCGGTAATATGGAGACGATGCGTCGCGGTGGACGTGTCTCGTCAGGAGACCTGTTCCTTGCGAACTTACTCAGCATCAAACCGATCATCACGACGGATGAAGCGGGAAAAGTCGTACCATTCAAAAAAGCGCGTTCTCTTAAGAAAGCCTACATCGAGATGGTCAAACAAATCGATGAGTCGATGCGTCAACACACGTTCTATAAGAACCGGATATATGTTGCGACGACGATGGCACCCGAAATGGCAGCAGAACTGCGCCAACAGGTCGCAGCGAAATTCCCGGATCTGACAATTCTTGAAGGCACGTTCGGACCGGCAATTGGGACACATGCCGGAGCAGAGACGGTCGGTCTGTTCTGGATGAATGATTAAAATTACATGTAAGAGGCGATGGATTTTTCCATCGCCTCTTTTTTTTAATCAAGCGGTCAAGGTGATACCGAAAAAGGCAGCGAGGATTCCGAATCCATAACTGCATATCAAGTAGAAGGCGAGTACTTTACGGTTTCCATCTTGTAAGAGCTGTAACGTTTCAATCTTGAACGTCGAGAACGTCGTAAACGATCCGAGAAAGCCAGTACCAAGCAGTAACGTCCAGGTCGTATCGAGATGCGATCCGATGACGAGTCCGAGTAAAAACGAGCCAAATACATTAATCAGGAATGTTGCTAGTGGAAATTCATGTTTCCAGAACGTCTTCATCCATTGACTGACAGCAAAACGACTGATGGCTCCACAAAAAGCACCGATGGCAAGGGCGAGTAATTCCATTCACTCACGTCCTTTCGTCACGTGACGCAGTCGTCGTGTTCCGAGCGCGTAACCGACATAAGACAGGAATAGACCGCCGAATAGACTGACGAGTACGTAGAGGAACGCATCCGCTAAATGACGTTCGTTAAATAAGGTCACAGTCTCGACGCTGAATGTCGAAAATGTCGTGAATGAGCCGATGAAGCCCGTTCCAATAGCTGTAATCGCATATTGATGCAAGAGTTTCGTTCGAAATAGGAAGTGTGTCGCATAGCCGAGCAGAAAGCTACCGATCAAGTTGATCGCAAGCGTCGGCCACGGAAACGGACCGGTCGTAAAGTCGCCAATCAGCAGTCCAAGTCCATAACGTGCAGAGGCACCGAGAACACCTGCGAGACCTACGAGTACATAGAGCATAGGAATCCTCTTTTCTGAAAAAAGTCTACGTTAAACGTACTCCCGCTCTCAAGAAAGCGTCAAGAAAAAAAGTCATCCGAGGGACTTAACGATTGAATTCTTTCTGCCGATGAACAATTGTATGACTTTACTATGATGAAGGAGTTTGAACAAGATGGTATCTGCCCTCGAGCAACAAAGTACAAAGATTTTATCCCGTCTGATTGCAACGTTGATTACAATTGCGCATCCGTTGATTTTCGTATTTGCCCAAATGAATTACGTTCCCATCAGTGTGTTCTATCAGTTTTTAGTCGGTGGTCTGATCTTGACGGTCGCGTTGCTGGTCGGCAACCGCCTCCTCGGACATCGTCCGAGTGGGAAATATGTTCAAGTGACATTAACGTATCTCGTCCTCGCCTTGGTTTTGACGACATTACCGTCCCTAAGTATCTGGACGATTGCTTATCTTTATTTGACGATTTCGATCGTCTATTTGATTCCGCGTCTCGTCGTTCTGGCTGGGATCTTCGGACTACTTGAAATGGCGTTATTCACAGCCAACGGTACGATTGTTTTTACGAACACATTTGACTTGATCGTCGCATATGTCATCTACTTGATGATCTTCTCAGCGGCTGTCTTCGTTGCCGTCTTCGGACGGAACGTCATGCTGGCAGTCCGCCAAGAACAGGAACGGTCGGAAGCTTACGCGGCAACATCGCAAGTCGCCCTTGAGCAAACGGCAGCAACGGCAACGGAAGTGACGACGTTCACAGAAGAGATGAGTGAGACGGTCGACGCGGCGAAGGATTCCTTCAGTCAGGTCGATCTAGCGATGCAACAGCTGGCAAGTGAAGCGGCAGGCAGCGTCCAAGCGATTCGTGAAATCCGTCAACTGAACGAACAACAAGTTAACCGGATGCAAGAGGTAACGGTATCAGTCGACCGTGCGCTCGAGCGGAGTTCGTCATCGCGGACAACAGCTGAACAAAGCAGGCAGACGATCGGTCTTGCCGGACAATCGCTGCAACAATTGACGACAAGCATGGATGAATCGGTCACGTCATTCGGACAGCTCGCTGGGCGTTTCCAGGAAATCGTCGCGATCACGTCGAGCATCAATGCGATTGCGGCTCAGACAAACTTGCTCAGTCTCAATGCTTCCATTGAAGCAGCTCGCGCGGGTGAGTTCGGAAAAGGCTTCACGGTCGTTGCGCAAGAAATTCGCAACCTGTCAGCACAGACGGCAGAAGCGTCAAAAGAAATCAATGCGATTATCGAACGTGTTGATCAGGACGTCACACAAACCGGCAACTCGATTCATGCCAGTACGACCTTGTTACGTGAGCAGGAAGAACGGATGGCAGAGAGTCAGTTGGCGCTGCAAACGATTGAAACGGATGCGACCGAAGTCGTCGGTTCGATCCAGTCGGCGCAGATCCAATTCGCGACGATGACGAGCAGTCTTACTGCTATCACGACAGCAACTGGTCAACTTGATACGTTCATGAACGGCTTGCTCGCGCAAAGTGAATCGTTATCCGGTCTGACACGTCACCAAGTCGGACAGGTCATGGAACTGCAACAGGCGATTCATGCTTTGAACGAGACGGCATCCACCTTGCAGCAAACGAATCGTTAACGAAACAGCTCCTCATCGATTGGTGGGGAGCTGTTGTCGATCTTCAGACTGTTTGTCGGTGGAACGGACGGGGAAGAAGATAGGGAACGATTATCGAAGGAGGAGTCAACGGATGAAAGCAGCTTACATTGAACAGTATGGTGGATCGGAACAATTCAAGGTCGGAGAACTGGAGAAACCAGTCATCGGACCGGATGATGTGTTAATCGAAGTCTATGCCGCAAGTGTGAACCCGGTCGACTGGAAGTTACGAGAAGGATACTTGCGTCAGATGTTGAGCTACGAAATGCCGCTCGTCATCGGTTGGGATGTTGCTGGCGTGATTCAGGAAGTTGGAGAAAACGTCTCCGATCTTCAAGTCGGGGACGCCGTCTTCAGTCGTCCGGAAATCGCCCGTCAAGGGACGTATGCGGAGTACGTCGCAGTCGATGCGCATCTTGTCGTGAAAAAACCAGAATCGCTCAGTTTTGCTGAAGCAGCATCTCTTCCACTCGTCTCGCATACAGCATGGCAGGTCATGTTCGAAGTGATGGATGCGAAGCCGGGTGACCGGATCTTCATTGGTGCCGGATCAGGGGGCGTCGGAACGGTTGCGATTCAACTTGCGAAAGCGAACGGTTTGTACGTCATTACGTCGACGAGTACAAAAAACGTCGATTGGGTAAAAGCACTTGGAGCCGACGAAGTCATCGACTACAAACAGGAAAATCCGGCGGATCGTATTCGCGACGTCGATTTTGTCTTTGACACGATGGGCGGCGACAAGCAAGGGGAACTGTATCAGATGCTGAAGCCGAACGGCATGCTCGTCTCGATTTCAACACCACCCGATGAGGAGCAAGCGAAGCAACATAATGTGCGTTCTGCGTATGTCTTCATGCAACCGACCGGTGAGCGTTTGCAACATATCGCTAAAGCCGTCGAACGTGGCGAGCTACAACCCGTCGTCGACCGGATCTTTGATCTCGACCAAATCAAGGAAGCGCATGATTATGGCGAAGAGGGACATGCAAAAGGCAAAATCGTCATCCGGGTCAAAGGAGAATAAGAAGAGGAGGGCGCTGAAATCAGCGTTCTCTTTTATTTTTGTCAATCTTTTTATCAAACCATAAACAAAAAATAACCTGGTTAAAAAAGTGTAAAGGATAAGGGGTTGCTTCTTCCTATACTAGGGCTATCAGACGTGAGTCAGCCACATTAAAAGGAGGAAGTAACATGAAAAAAGGATTGAAGTGGGCAGGAATCATCGTAATCGGAGCAGTCATCCTTGGAAATCTAGGAGATGATGAAGAACAAGGAGCACCAGAGAAAAAAGTAGAGGTCGAACAAGAAGCAGTCAAATCAGAAGCAAAACCAGTGAAAGCAAAAGCAGCGGCGAAGCCGGTCAAGAAAACCTATGGCATCAAGGATCAGGTAAAGGTCGGGAAATTGACGTATGTCGTCAATGACGTCAAGATGGTCGATACATTGTCGAACGTCCTCGGCGAAAAGAAAACGTCAGGACAATTCTTAGTCATCGGTCTGACGATTCTAAATGGAGACAAGGAAGAACGGTTCGTTGATAGCAACATGTTTAAAGTCAATGTCGGCGATACCGAGTATTCAGCCGATACGGAACTCGATCTCTATGCGAATGAAGACGGCATGGGCTTCTTCCTAGAGACGATCAACCCGAATATCGAAAAAACCGGCAACATCGTCTTTGAATTACCGAAACAGGTCAAAAATCCGAAGCTTGAAGTCTCATCCGGTTTTGGCTGGGCAGGTGGACAATCAAAAGAGATTCAATTGACACGATGATAGGTGAGCAGACAAAGGAGTAGCAGGCAAATGCCTGCTACTCCTTTGTTGTTATCGTTTTACTTGTTGCATCGATAGTTCATACGTTAATCGATCGAGTAAGTCGAGTGTTTCGGGATGCGTGACGAGCGTCCGATCGAGTGTCTTCCGTTCAGTCTCTAGACATGCCAGATAACGTTGAGCCGCTTCAGCATGCGTTGCGGGTGTCAAGACTTCATAGATTGCTTCAAGAGAAAGGCGTGGACCGTCAGGCAATGTCGTCGGAATCGTCTTTAATCCGAGCTGCGCCCGATCTGGAGTATGGTGATGAAGCAAGACTTTCGCGAACTTGATCAAGGCGCTCCGGAGCATCTCGACTGCCCATAAGTCGTTTCCCCGTGCCGCTGCTTTTTTGTATTGGAATAAAAACCAGACGGCATCAATCGCTTCATCGGTCGCTTCTTGTGCGGAAAGCGTCAAGTCGCAAGTATCCGTAAAGTCCGTCAATTGCTGTTTTGGATCGTACAGGACACGCAATTGATCCTTATGGTTTAGCGAATCAAGCGTCACCGTGAATAAATCGATATGTAACAAATCATCATAGACGACGATCATCTGTGGTGCGATGATGTCGATCTCATCTTTCCAGATTATGGGGCGATAAACAGAGAGGTGGGACAGTCGACGTGATAAAAATTTCGTTTGGCGTTCTTCCGAGACGAGACAGTACAGATCGATGTCTGAATGAACGTCTTCTTCTCCTCGTCCGAAGGATCCTTTCAAGAAGATGGCTTCGACTGCAGGATCTTGTTTGAGCCGAGCAACGAGTTGCTCGATTGCATGGAGTTGATGCATGAGGACTCATTCCTTTCCGAAAACAGAAGTCTATTAGGTTAGTATACGGGGGAATAGACAGTTTATTCCATACAAAAATGAGAAATCACATCGAAATGGATTTCTCATTGGGAGGCAGAAGCTACTTTTTCTTTATTTTCAAGATGAATGACGTGCTGTTCGCCCCATGCATTGATGGCGTCAAGAACCGGGATAAGTGTCCGACCGTAATCCGTCAGCGAATACTCAACGCGTGGCGGGACTTCTTGGTAAATCTCGCGATGCACGATATCGTTTAGTTCGAGCTCGCGCAATTGAGCTGTCAGCATCTTTTGCGTAATGTTCGGCAATTGTCGTTTCAATTCACTGAAGCGGAGCGTTCCGTGTGTGATCAAGACGAGTAAAATCGACGGTTTCCATTTTCCGGTCAAGATTTCGAGTGCGGTCTCGACTCGACAGCTTGGTGTCTCTTCCATCGGTCTTCCTCCTTCATGGTATCGTTTAGGATACTATACCACTTATTCGTGCCTACTTCCGCTTCCATCACTTCCGCGTAATAATAGAGGTACAAGCTATTTCATTGAAGGAGGAAACAACATGTCGATTCACCCACAGATTACACTCGGTCCCGTTCGTTTACGCGTCACCGATCTTGACCGTTCCGTTTCATTTTATACAGCATCCCTCGGATTACGTATACTGACACAAACGGATCAGCTAACAGTTCTTGGCGCACAAGGTACACCACTCGTTGAGCTCGAAGTTCATCCGAATGCCCGCCGTTTCCCACCGAACTCGGTTGCCGGGTTATACCATTTTGCGATTTTGCTACCGAACCGAAAAGAACTCGGTTTCGTCATCCGCAATTTGATCGAACAAGGGATTGAGATTGGTCAAGGTGACCATCTTGTCAGTGAAGCCTTTTATCTATCGGATCCGGATGGGAACGGGATCGAGATTTATGCCGATCGTCCACGTGAGACATGGACGTATGAAGCAAATGGAGATGTTAAGATGACGACCGATCCTGTCGATTGGCAAAGTATGCTCGTCGAAGCTGGAGAAGAAGACTGGTATGGTATGCCGGCCGAGACCGTCATGGGACATGTCCATTTCCACGTCAAGACACTGGAAGCAGCGCGGACATTTTATGTCGATACGCTTGGCTTTGAGGTTGCGGCTGACGCTTCTCGAATGCGTGCGTTGTTTGTCGCTGCTGGCGGTTACCATCATCACATCGGTCTGAACGTCTGGTCGGGAGTTGACGCACCGACGAATCCGGAAGATGCGGTCGGACTTGTCTACTGGACGCTGCGTTATCCGGATCAAGCGACGCTCCGAGCAGCAATCGAGACGTTGAAGTCTTCTGCGTATACCGTTACGGATCAAGCAGATGCTGTCTATGTCACCGATGATGCTGGAATCACTGCTCGATTGACAACATAACTGAAAAAATCCCTTTGCAGAGAAAAATCTGCAAGGGGATTTTTTGTTTTATCGTGAAGATGACGTTGCATTACCGTCATACCGGCTGATCAGCTCATACGGTCTGACTTTATATAAGGCATGCGGGAAGTAGTGCGGATCCATGGCATCAAGCGTCCGCAACTGGAAATGATCCCGTTTGATGTATTCACTCAGCGAATCACGTGTCAGCGGGAAGAAGCCGACATCTGTTGTTTCACCTTCTTGTGTCGCAAGTTCACCGCCAACCGCTTTTCCGCGGAAGCAGACGCACAGGACGTGACTCGAGATGTTTTGATAGATACCGGTAATTCCATCGATTGTGACATCAATTCCGGTTTCTTCTTTGACTTCTCGTTTGATCGCGTCAAGAATCGACTCATGATTTTCGACTTGTCCACCCGGCATCTCATACGTATCACCCCGGTGGAGGTTGCGAACGAGCAGGACTTCACCGGCATCGTTTGTGATGTACGCGGTCACACTGACGATGGCACGAGGAGGAGCGTACGTACCGGTCGCCGTCATGAAGTCTTCATACGACTTGATATAGAGATTTTTGCCGAGTCGGGCACGTTTTTTCATCGCTTCACGGCGTAAGGCACTGTTTCGGACATCACGATCGACTTGTTCGTAATGTTCACGGTCGCGGTATTCCCAGATAGCGATAACTTCATCTTCTGCTTCCGTCACCCAGCGACCAACGAGACGGGCACCATGACTGACTTGAAGCGGATACAGGTAGGTATGAAAAAACTCAGTGAATTCTTCTAGGCGTTCGGGACGAATCGTATAGGTCTTCCGGCGATGCAACATGGAAATTCCTCCTATCAGATGAGCGTTCGGATGTACGTTATACCCCTTCTCGAACGGATGGAGGAAACCCTTTTTCTCGATGTGGGAAAAGGATGTTTTATTAAACGATTGCGTATACATGTCATCCGGTCTAAGTGACTTTAAATCATCGATGATGATCTCTTTTGATCAGAAAAGTATAACTAAAGAAGAACTTAAGAAATGGATAGGGCTCAACTTCAGAAAAATCGGGGATACTGAATATAGAGAGAAACAGAAAGTAGGGATACGTGATGGATATCATGGCACTCGTCCGCCTGGCTGGCGGAATCATGTTCACCCCATTGTCGGACGATGTCTTGATGATGAGTTTTGCAGCACTTCGATTACGAGAGGGGATGTACCCGGTCGTCATCTGGCTGACCGCTTGGCCGGTCTTCTTCATCGCCTTTACGTGGTTTTATCTACTTGCTCGGTTCTTCCGTGAGATTCCGCTCGTCAAACGCTGGATGAAATCACGTTTCTTAGAACGAGCAGAAGCAATCATAGAACGACGCGGGTTATGGGCAATCGGACTATCGTTCTTCTTACCCGGCGTCAGACATCCGATTCATTATGTCGCCGGACTTCTCGGTTATCCGTTACCGCGTTATTTAGTAATGACGTTCTTAGCAGCAGGCGTGTATACAGGACTCTGGACTTTTTTGATCGTCCGGATCGGAGAAGCTGTGACGTGGTGGGAACTGTGGAACTGGCTACAGGTGAATCCTGGTGTCATTGGATCAATCATCGTGATCCTCATTGGAGCAGCGGTCATCGGAATCGTCCATCATCATCGTCAAAAGCAAGCGTTAGAAGAAGAGTCCTCGATGTAAATCACATATAAAACGGCGAATCCGATAATGGATTCGCTTTTTAGGTTAAAGTTTGGTTTTATGAATAAGGATAGTTTTTTGAAATAAGAAGTAATCTACAAAAAAAGTGAAATCATTGTCAAAAAATGACGCACATCACTTCTTAAAAGCTACCTGATTTACACACTGGATTGGCAATTTATCGTCACAAGCCAGTGCGTGGAAATGGATTGTAACCGCTTATACTAAAAGGTGTTCACAGAGTGGACATATTTTCTGTCGAAGGAGGATACATATGAATCTCATGCAGACGGAAGAGACGGTCAAAAAAGCACCGACTTCTTCTGCTTACCGGACGATTTGGCGGTGGCACTTTTATGCTGGTATCATTTTTGCACCGTTCCTCGTCATGCTTGCCGTGACAGGATCGATCTATCTATTTAAGCCGCAAATCGAAAACGTCCTGTATCAATCGTATTATGAAGTTACACCAAAAGCGGATCGCATCACGGCGACGGAACAAATCAATCGCGTCAAAGCGAAGTATCCGGACGCGCTCGTTACGTCATACCGACCGGGTGAATCGGACGATCGATCCAGTGAAGTGAACATCTCGTCACCTAAGATGTCGGCGACAGTCTTCGTCAATCCGTACTCCGGGAAAATCATCGGAACATTATCGGACGACGATCGAATCATGAACAAAATTGAAGAAATTCATGGAGAACTGATGGCAGGAACGACCGGTGACCGGATTGTCGAACTCGTTGCCTGTTGGGCAATCGTCTTGATCGTGACAGGATTATTCTTATGGTTCCCACGCAAGCAAAAGGGACTGTCAGGTGTTTTGTTCCCGCGTCTTCGTCAAGGTAAGAAGTTATTCCGTCGTGATCTTCACGCGGTTCCTGCATTTTGGATTACAGCAGGAATGTTATTCCTCATCCTGACAGGTCTCCCATGGTCCGGTTTCTGGGGAACGAACTTCCAGTCACTCGTCACGAACCAAGGACTGGGCTATCCACCGTCCATCTGGGGTGGGGAGGCACCGACGTCAACGCTTCAAACGAAAGATATCGCAGAAGTCCCGTGGGCCGCTGAAACACTTGATGTCCCTCAGTCGAAAGTCGAAGGAGCCGTTCCGGCTTCGATCGATGACATCGTTGCGATCGGCAAGCAACAGGGAATGGACCCAAGCTTTAAAATCAGCATCCCGAGTGATCCGAGTGGAGTCTACACCCTGTCCGCGTATCCCGCAAAGGCACAGGATGAAGCAACGATCCATCTCGATCAATATTCCGGTGCCGTCCTCGCTGACTATCGCTATGACAATTATGGCGTCGTCGGGAAGATCGTCGCGACCGGAATCACGCTTCACAAAGGAACGGAATTCGGCTGGTTCAACCAATTGATCAGCCTATTGATTTGTCTTGGGATCATTCTCGTAGCAGTCAGTGGTTTCTATCTGTGGTTGAAGCGAAAACCAAGTAAGGGGATGGGGGCACCAAAAGGTCCGAAAGCATTCATGTTGAAAGGATTCCTCGCTGTGCTTGTTTTGCTGGGAATTGTCTTCCCACTTGTCGGACTCTCGTTGCTCGTCGTCTGGTTACTCGATTTCCTCGTCATTCGTCGTATTCCGAGTGTAAGGAGGTTCTTCAATGCGTAAATCGATGCAAACATTCGTGCTTGGTGGACTGCTCGTCACGACGACGAGTCTTGCCGGCTGCGCCGTTGATTCTGATGCGGCGGAGCAGTACGCAGTCGTTCATCCGTTATCGATCAAAATGAATATCCCAAAAGACGTACAACCGGACGCAAAGAAAAAGCAAACGTTCGAAGCGACGGTTTGGCGTGAAGCGAAACCGGCTCAAAAAGTCGATTATGTCCACTTCGAAATCTGGAAAGCAGACGGAACAGTCCGCTATAGTATGGAACCGGCAGAAGAGACGAAGCCGGGTGTCTACACGATTGCGAAGACATTACCGAAATCCGGCTTGTATTATGTCAAAGCGCATGCGAGCAGTGAAGGTGCGATGATCATGCCGACACGGCAATTCATCGTCGGAAAACTGTCGGCCCAGGATTTAAAAATCTTACAAGGTGGAGCAAAACCCGCTGGTGGAAGTAGCGGTCACCATCATTAATAGGAGTATGAAAAAAGAGAGAGCGGAATTTTCCGTTCTCTCTTAGTGTATTGAGGATCAATCATCATCACCGTGACCACCATGATCATCGCCATGATCATCGGAATCGTCATCGCCTTCATCCCCAGAATCATCCGATGCACCATCGTCATCCGCGTGTTCATCTTCCGATTCAAGCTCTTGTCCATTGTAGAACTTGACTTGGACTTGTAATGTTTTAATGTTTGGCAATTGAAGTGCCTGAGCTACTAACGTTAATAATTCCTCTTCCGTCATCGATGGCGTGACGAGAAGGCGGTCTTTTAACGTCGCGACATCAGTGATGCCAATCTCATCTTTAAAACGGAGTTCTTTCCGTTGGTGTTCATTACTGTAGCGCCACTCGAACTTTTTCTTGTTCGTATCCGTTACTTTAATCATGATCCGT
Source organism: Exiguobacterium sp. UBA6282 (assembly GCF_002440475.1). Classification (NCBI taxonomy): domain Bacteria; kingdom Bacillati; phylum Bacillota; class Bacilli; order Caryophanales; genus Exiguobacterium; species Exiguobacterium sp. UBA6282. The sequence continues at coordinate 65,125 of NZ_DJUM01000022.1, forward strand.
TTGAGTTCTTGATTATTTTGAACGCCGTCTTGATCCGTATCTTCCTGATCATCCCGTGTCCCATCATGATCGCTGTCTGCTTTTGTTGGATCAGAACCGAGCTCGAATTCGTCTTCATTCAAAAGTGTATCTTGATCGCGGTCCTCTTCGTTATCTTTGATGCCATCACGATCGGAATCCTTTTTCAATGGTTGCGTACCGACGATGAACTCTTCGCGTGTCGTTAATCGATCCTGATCTTGGTCTTCTTTATCATCGTAAATACCATCTTGATCAGAATCCTTTTTCAATGGATTCAGATGCGCTGTGTATTCTTGTTGATTCGTAAGGGAGTCGCGGTCCGAATCCTCTTCCCCATCCTTGATTCCATCACGATCGGAATCTGATTTTGTTGGGTTGAGACGAAGTTGATATTCCTGTGCATTCGTCAAACCGTCGCGATCGTGATCTTTTGTTGCGACGTGTTTGCCATATCCTAAATGATATTGTTTTTGCCAAGCGTCCGGAATACCATTTTTGTCTTGATCGACTTGCACGACAGGTTTCTTTTTCAATTTACTTTTTGCTTCGACAGGTTCAACTGCTTGCGAGACGACAAGCGAAGCAAGTAATGCGCCAATGACGATCCGTTTCATGAGTCCACTCCTGTTCTGAATAATAAATAAAAGATATGGTGATAAGAAGATTTTAATGAAATCGTTAGAAAATAAGTTGTTTATTTCTTGAAATGAGTAAATAAAAACTAAAAAATAATTAGAGTAATGAACGGAGGTATTTCGACCAAAAAATATTTTAAATAAAAAATGTAAAAAGATAAAACCATTTATGAACTCCTTACGTTATCTGTGTGAAGTCCAAAAAATCAAAGGGGTGTTCATAAGATGAAGATGAAAAAGTCGTATCTCGCTGTTCCGCTAAGTGCCGCATTGTTGATTCCAGCAGCAGGTGTCAGTGCACATGGTCATGAGGACCATAGTAAGATGTCTCACAGTTCAGGAAAAGTCTCACTAGATGTCTCCTCTCCAGCATCGGATCTGCGAGCGACACTCGATCAAATTCTATCTGAACATGCATATCTCGCAGTCGTCGCGATGCAAAAAGGGATTGATGGTAAAAAAGATTTTGAACAAGCAGCAGGCGCATTGAATCAAAATACGGATGATTTAGCGGCAGCTGTCGGTTCTGTCTACGGTGACGATGCAGGAAAAGCGTTTAAAGATATCTGGTCGAGCCACATCGGTTACTTCGTCGATTACGTCAAAGCGACTGGAGCAAAAGATGAAGATGCTAAACAAAAAGCATTGAAAGATTTGGATGAGTACCGTGTCGAGCAGGCTGCATTCCTTGATAAAGCAACAGGCGGGCGATTGAAAGCAGCAGATCTCGAAGAAGGGCTCAAAGTCCACATCACACAATTGTTAACATCGTTTGATAGTTACGTTGCTGGTGATTATGACGCTGCCTACAGCAATCTACGTGAAGCAATCGAGCATATGTATATGGTCGGAGAAGGATTATCTGGTGCGATCGTTGATCAGTATCCGGACAAATTCAAAAATACGAAAGTCGATACACCAGCAGCTGATCTTCGTGCCGGGCTCAACCGGAACTTCTCAGAGCACGCAGCGCTTGCGGTGCTCGCGATGCAAAAAGGAATTGACGGTGCAAAGGACTTTGACGCGGCAGCCGGTGCCTTGAGTCAAAATACAGATGATTTGTCGGCTTCAATCGGTTCCGTTTATGGCAGTGAAGCAGCACAACAATTCAAGAAAATCTGGTCGAGCCATATCGGCTACTTCGTCGACTACGTCAAAGCAACAGGTGCAAAAGATGATCAAGCACGCGACATGGCTGTAAAAGAACTCGATGAGTACCGTGTCGAACAAGCTGCATTCCTCGATGCAGCAACGGAAGGTCGCTTAAAAGCAAAAGATTTGGAAGAAGGACTGAAGGTTCACATCGACCAACTCTTGCTCGCCTTCAATAGCTACAATGAAAAAGATTACGACAAAGCGTACCCGGCGATTCGCGAAGCGTATGCGCATATGTACGGTGTAGGGGAAGGAACAGCGACAGCAATCGTCGATCAGTTCCCAGATAAATTCAAAGGTGCACCATCTGGAATGCCGAACACTGGTCTCGGTGGTATGCAAGAAGCATCATCGACGACAGGTATCGTCTGGTCACTGCTTGGTATCGCAGCAGCATCGATCCTTGGATTGTTCGCACTCCGTCGTCGCCCGCAACAATAAAGGACGACCCGCTGGTAACAGCGGGTTTTCTTGTACACATCAAGCAGAAAGGAGGTAAACGACATGCGCATCATCCGATTTGCACTTCTATTCCTCATTTGTCTGTTGCCTATATCGGTCGAAGCACACACGAGTCTTAAAAGTTCCAATCCGGCAGAGGATTCGGCATTACCTGAACCTGTCGATCGGATCCGCTTGACGTTCAGTGAGGCTGTTGAAAAAACGAGTACTTTACGTGTAGTAGACGCGAATGGGGTCGAACAAGCCCTTGCGAAACCACTCATCATCGGAAATGAACTCAGTGCCGTCGTCTCGAAACCATTAGCAAAAGGGCAGTACACGATTAAATGGGCATCGATTTCAGATGATGGTCATCCCGTGAAAGGAACGATCGGATTTACAGTGATGGGTGCCGCGACAACTGAAGCGAAGACAGTTGAAAAAGCAGAGCCAATGGAAACAAAGGCAGCGGTCGTCCCAGAAGCTGAGCCTGTTTCAAAAGGACTCGTTCCGACGCTACTTCCTTGGATTGTTGGTGGACTATTAGTCAGCATCGTCTTACTTCTCTTATTCCGTCGTCGTTCGACATGAGTGCGTTTCTAGGAGAACTGCTCGTCTACCTGGGTGGAGCGATTTGGATGGGTTATCTGGTGTTATGCTTCATCTCAACGAAACACAAACCGCCATTAATGGATGGTACGTCATGGGCGGTAGCGGGGCTCGGAATGCTTGTTCTTGGAACAAGTATCCCGGTCATCGGTGCCGTTCGTTTTCTGCTTTCGACGCAAACGATGACGGGGGCTCTACGAACGGGGTTACTTTTGCATATCGGTCAAATGTTTCTTGTCGTTTACTTCGCTGTCTTACTCCTATTGATCGTACTTGCCTGGCGAAAACATCGGTCCGTCCTACTCGCACTCTTGACGATCCCGATATGGATTGGCATTGCAGGAACGAGTCATGCCGCAGCGAAATACGGGGCGCTTGGGTGGACGCTCCAGTTCAGTCACTTATTATGTGTGACGGCTTGGATCGGTGTCGTGTTTTGGGTAGCTGTTGGTGCCCGTTCGACCGAGCATTGGTCCGCCTTTTTAAACTGGTTCAGTCCGTTTGCTCGGATTGCTTTTACCGGTGTCATTCTGTCAGGTCTGTTGCTGATGCAACTGGCGATTCCGCTTGAACGTTATCCGAATCTATGGGGCGTGCCATACGGTCAAGCCATGTTGCTGAAGCATCTTTTGTTGTTGCCGCTTTTGTTCTACGCCTTTTGTAATGGCACACTTGTCCGGCGTCGGTTGCGTTTCGACTCAACGTACGATCCGCGTCCACTACTCCGGATGGAAAGTATCATTTTAGTATTGCTGTTCATGGCGAGCGCTTCACTCAGTCGTCTGGAACAACCGACGCTAGGTCAACTACCGGTCAGTGGTCCAGCAGGGGACGGGTGGGTCTTGATGATTGGGATCGCCACCTTACCACTGCTCTTACTCGGATTCAGACGACATGCATTGGGTGTCTTGCTGAGCCTTCTTAGTGTCAGTCTGATCTACCTTGGACTACTTGCGACAGGGTGAACACGAAAAAACAAGGTAGCGGAACTATCTGCTACCTTGTTTGTCGTGGTTTTATTTTGTCGAAACGGCGCAATTCGTGGCCTTCGCAAGAATCTTCGAATAGGCCCGGGCGCCCTTAATATTCAAATGAACACCATCTGCTTCAAAGTAGGATGGGTGTTTGACAGCAATAGCATGCCAGTCGATCAGTTCGACCCGTTTCCGTTTTGATGCCTCTCGTAACATCTGATTGACTTCTGCTTCCCACGGGCGTGGCACCCGTGCTGTCACGAGATAGATGTGATCGGCATTTGCAAATTGGTCGAGTAAGCTATTCAACTGATCTTTGCGGAAGCTGCCGTTTGTCCCAAGATGAAGGATGACTTGGCGTCCATGTTGATTGTACGACGCATACTGCTCACTTAGCGGAATCGCTTCTCGTAGCTGTCGACCGAGTTTCGCATCAATCGTCAGTTGTTTGAGTGTACTGCCGAGATAATCTTCGACACCGAGCAGGACGGAGTCACCGATCGCAAGCGTCGGTCGACAAATTTTTCGTTGATCAGGTTTTGCTTTCGGTGTCGTCGGTTTGAGGACCGGTTTCGGTTTTTCTTTTGGCGCCGCTATCTTATGGAAGGCGGGTTCTGGCTTCGGTGTATCGGAAACAGCAAGAATCGATAAGTTACCAATGAAGCTGACGATAAGGATCGTCAACACGGCAACACTCGCCCACTGTATCGTTGAGAACTGACGTAACTGTTGCGGATGTAGCGATAAACGCTTCAAGTAACCAGACAGTCCGAGTTGACGAATCGGACGCTCGATGAAGCGATACGACGCTTCTGTTAACGCAACAAGAATAACTATGATCAATATAGTCCGTAGTACCGAGAATGTTCCAATTTGCTCGACCGGTGTCAGCAACGTGATGACGGGAAAATGCCATAGATATAAGCCGTACGACCGTTTGCCGATCGCAATAAGTGATGGACGCGCAAACCAACGACTCCAAATCGACGCCGGATGGGCGATCGTAGCAATTATTAGTGCAGCAAGGACAGCGACAAGGAAAAAACCACCCCGGTATAAGAAGCTTCCGAACTCACTCGTGACAACCATCAGTAAAAGTAAGAGTGGCAACGTGACAGCACCTGTTTGATTCAACAATCGAACACCACGTTTTGGGATATCAATCTTAAAGCGGGTCGGTTGCCACGCGAACGCGAGCAGACTGCCGATCAATAAGGCGAATAATCGTGTATCGGTACCGTAGTAGACACGACTCGGATCCTCACCCGGTGTGAATTGAATCGCCATCGCGAGCACGGATGCGCCGATCGCGACACCAATCAATTGAAGGAACAGGCGACGATTTTTCATGCCTAACCAAAGTAGGATCGGGAATAGCAGGTAGAACTGTTCTTCGATCGCGAGCGACCAAAGGTTTTGGATCGGTGACGGTTTCCCGAACGACTCGAAATACGAGACGTCATGGAAGATATACCACCAGTTCGTTCCGTAAATAAGCGCAAAGGCACTATCTTGACGAACTGTATGCAATAGCTCGCGTTCAAAGACGGTTACATATCCGAGAACGAGTAACAGCATGACGAATAGAGCTGGGAACAAACGACGGAAACGATGAATCCAAAACCGTTTCAAATCGAGGCGCCCGGTCGTTTGCCACTCGCGTAACAAAAGACCAGTAATCAGGTAACCGGATAGGACGAAAAAGAGATCAACACCGAGGAAACCACCAGAGAAGAATGAAACAGATAAGTGGTAGAGAATGACAGACAGGACAGCGAAAGCACGTAAGCCGTCAAGCCCTGGCATATATGTAATCGAACGAGACGAGGATTTCATAAGACACGAACAACTCCTTTAAAACGACAACTAATTTCTAACAGTCTTTAGTGTATCGAATTCCAATTTCAAAGAAGTGTCTAAGAAGTAACAACCTAGCCCAAAAAAGCACCCGACGAGAGCATCGGATGCTGACTTACGAATGACGCGGAAAACGACACGTGACGGAAAAGCGGTTGTCTGCTGAAGTGAGCTGGACACTTCCGTGATGGCGCGCCATGATTTGTTGAACAATCGACAGACCGATACCGGAACCGCCGGAAGAACGCGATGCGTCAGACGTTCCGAACGGCGTCAACCATTCGTTTAATTCTTCTGGTGTATAGGTGTTAGCAATCGCATTCGAGCAAATCAGTTGGATGCCTTGTGCTCCTTCTTTGATTGAAATCCGAAGATCACCGATTCCGTGAAGTGTTTCTTTTAAAGAAATCTAACATGAAAACCCTACTTTCCGTTGAGTATAGCATGTAGTATACACGTCGTCCCTTTCGAAAACAGGAGGAGAATTCTTAAGTGAATCTTAAACAGATCAATGCCTGATTTTCGGCGACATCGTAACCGGACAAGCCGTTATACTAAAGGCAAAGGAGGAGAAAGCGATGGAACATCACACGTATTATGAAGCACTCGTTCGACGAGACGTGACGTACGAAGGAACGTTTTTCGTCGGGGTCAAGACGACCGGTATTTTTTGCCGTCCGACATGTCCGGCACGAAAACCGAAGGCGGAGAACTGCGAGTTTTTCGAGACGGCGCAAGAGGCATTGCTTGCCTCTTATCGACCGTGCAGACGGTGTCATCCGCTCGCTTATCCAGGCGATCACGGTACGATTCAACGCTTGATCGAAGCAGTCGAGGCGGAACCAGATAAACGGTTCAAAGAAGCTGATTTCCGAGCACTTGGTTTGGACGAATCAACAGCACGGCGCCAGTTCAAGAAACGATTCGGGATGACGTTCGTTGCCTATGCTCGGGCACGGCGGATGGGGTTAGCGATGAAAGAGATTCGGACTGGGAAGCCGGTCATCGAAGGGCAGTTAGTAGGAGGCTATGAATCAAGCAGCGGTTTTCGTGAAGCGTCAGCACGGATGCTCGGGGAAGCACCATCACGTTTTGACGGACAGGTCTTGCGCGCGAAATGGCTTGATACACCGCTCGGTTCGATGCTTGCGATTGCTGATGAACAACACTTACATCTCCTTGAATTCGTCGATCGACGGGGACTTGAGCGAGAAATTGAACAATTGCGTCAAAAAGCGCGTGCTGTCATCGTGCCTGGGGAGTCACTCGTCTTTAAACAGATTGAAGGGGAGCTCCGTCGTTACTTCAAAGGAGAACCGGTCTTGTTTCAGACGCCACTGATGCGGTACGGAACGCCCTTTCAACGCCGCGTCTGGGAAGAACTTGAACGGATTCCGAGTGGCGAGACGATCTCGTATCAAGAACTGGCCATCCGAATTGGTCAACCAACCGCCGTCCGCGCTGTCGCACGAGCAAACGGAGCAAATCAACTAGCAATCATCATTCCATGTCATCGGGTCATTCGAACGAATGGGGATTTAGGTGGATACGCCGGGGGACTTGCACGCAAGGAAACATTGCTCAAACTGGAGCGTACACGGAAGGGACTAGATATAGGATGAGTTTGATTAAAGATGTGTTTTCACCGAGTTGGCTCGATGAATTACAAGAAGCGGTCGATGTACCAGACTTTCGCAGACGAGTCGAACGCAAGGACTGGGACGAGCTTGCGTTTAAACAACGCGTCCGTCGTGTTACGGAGACGCTAGAATCCGTCCTGCCACCGTTTCCGGACTCGATTGGGGAGCTGGAACGACTCGCACCACAGTTTACTGGGTTACCAGGGATCGTTTTTCCCGAGTATGTAGAGCGGACAGCAACACTCGTTGACTGGAAGCTTGCGTTAGAGACACTCGCTAAATTGACACCGTATTCGACGTCTGAGTTCGCTGTCCGGCGTTTTCTACTCGCTGATCAAGAGCGTTATCTCGAGCAAGCACTCATGTGGGCAACATCAGACGATGAACATGTTCGGCGCTTAGCGTCGGAAGGGACACGACCGCGTCTGCCATGGGGACAAGCGATTCCGAGTCTGATTGCTGATCCGCGACCGGCGTTACCGGTTCTTGACGCGTTACTACAGGATCCGTCACTCTACGTCCGAAAAAGTGTCGCCAATCACTTGAACGATATTTCAAAGACACATCCGGAATATCTGATTGAGCGGATCGAACGTCACTTAGGAACAGATCCGAACACGGACTGGATTTTGCGCCACGCCTCCCGGACGTTACTCAAACGCGGAAATCCAGAAGTCTTACAATTGTTCGGTCACGTTACGCAAGGTGAGGTCGAGATTACAAATTTAGTCGTCTCGCCGGTTACGATTGGTGGAGAGCTCGACTTCTCGTTCACTGTGACGAGTTCAGTTCCACAACGTTTACGCTTGGAGTACGCGATCGATTACGTCAAACAACGCAGAACGAGTCGGAAGGTGTTTCAACTGCGGGAGCGGGAAGTTAAAGGTGTCTTACAAGTCGAACGACGCCAATCGTTTCGGAACATGACGACGCGTGTCCATTATCCTGGTACACACACATTGACGATTTTGATTAATGGAGAGGCTTACGCGACAGCAACGTTTGAGGTCGAGGAGGAGAGCTGAATGCAAGGACGGCATCCGGATTTTAAAACGTCACGATTATTTGTCGAAGCAACGGATGAAGAATCGGGTTGTAAGTGGACGTTGCATGCGATACGTGAGAAAACGATCATCGGAACGATTATCTTCACTTGGAATGCATCCACCGGAACCTTACGTTACACGACGACTGATGAGGACGATCGGCACGGGTACATCACAGAAGCCTTGACGTCGATTTTGTCTTATCTCGCACGGACGTTATTACTGACGCGTGTTTATAGTGAAGCGGGCAGTGACACGGTCTGGCGTCGGAACGGATTTCAGTTGCAGGCGAATCGATATGCACGCGAACTTCATCATTAAAGCCCCGTCTGCTGAGCAGAACGGGGCTTATTTGTGATTAGACCGTTGTTTTCGACCAGTTGAAATGTTCGCAAATCGCTTCAGCGCTTTCACGCGCACTTAACTGTTCCGTATCAAGAAAGAGGTAATTGACGTCCGGCAATTCGCCTGGTAGCGAGCGTGTCCGGTATCCGTCCGCCGTCTCGCGTAAGTCTTGTTCAGAAGTAGCGAGGTCGCGCTTCGTCACTTTGTGCGTCAATCGGTTTTCGGTCGTGTTCCGGTGCAGACGGGTCGCGACCGGCGCATCCAGTTCAACGATATAGACGTCAGCACCTGCTTGTTCGAACAACTCAACCGTTTCTTCGATGAACTCGAGACCACCACCTTCGACGCCGAATAGACAGAGGAATGTAAACAGGACACCTTCAAGCGAACTGTTCGCCATTTCCTTGAACATCTCGCGCCGAATCGTATCTTTTAAGCGGTGATGGGCGGGTTCAGAGAAATCAAAGTAAGGCAATAACAAGTCGATCGTCTGGTGGTTATGGAAGACTTTCATCTCCGTCAACCGTTCGATTTCCTGACCAATCGTCATCTTTCCGACTGCTTGGGGACCAAGTAACAAGACAAATTTCATGGACGAACCTCATTTCCTTTTTCTGCTAAGAATAGCACATTCCGATGAGTGACATCACTAGAACGTTTGTTCGTAATTTGATATAATTCAGGTATGAAGTCCCGTCGTGTCCTTGTCTGAAGGAGGACAACTATGCAAGAGCAATGGAAGGCCGTCATCGGCTATGTAGGTATATATGAAGTCTCGTCACTTGGTCGCGTAAGGTCGCTTGATCGGACGATCGTGACGTGTCGCGGCGTCCGGCAACGCCGAAAAGGTGTCTTGCTCCGACCGCGGCTCAATCGGGAAGGATATCGGAAAGTCACGCTCTATCAACGGGGGCGAGGAGAACGAGTGCAGGTCGGTCTACTCGTTGCGCAAGCTTTTCTGACGGTCGACGTTACGGAAGTGCGACTCGTCCGACGCAACGGTAAACGAGCTGATGATCAGTTGTCGAACTTAGACGTGTTGCCTTCATTTGATCAGCAGTATACCGAACTACTTGGTGAGTTTGATCTCTTATTAGAACAACATGTGACACTGTCATCATTCCAGATTCGAGCGATTCGCGCCCAATATGAAAAAGGGAAGACGATTCGTCAACTGGCGGAGCAGTATCAGGTGACTGAGAACCGGATTCGCAATATCATCGATAAAAAGGAAGCACGTTATATCGGCTGAGAACAGAGGAAAAGAGCGCTTGCCAGGAATGGCAGGCGCTCTTTTTGTTAAGACGACGATTCGCTCGAGCGAACGGTCTGTTGCAACGAACTGATCCGTGACTCGAGTACCGCGCTATGTGTCTTCAATTCCGTTTGCTGAATGACGTGGTGTTGCATTTGATCCCCGAGTACTTGGCTGTAGGACGAGAGCTCTGACATCAACTTTTGGACAGATTGTAGATGCTGTTGCATATTCGACTGGACTTCTGCGACGATTTGACGTTGGTGTTCAACGGTCCCCAGTGTCGTCTCGATCGTCGTCGCTTCAGTCAGCATCTGTTGCAAGTGCTCCGTTGCCGTCTCGAGCTGTTGTGACGTCGAGAGAAACCGTTCCGTCATCTGCGAGAGCGCTTGTTCGACTTGATCGAGACCCGTCGTCCACGTCTGATTGACCTGACGGATGTGGTCCGTACTCGTCCGGATATCGATCGCTAGTCTTTCGACTTCCTTGGCCACGACCGTGAAGCCACGACCGGCTTCGCCAGCACGAGTTGCCTCGATCAGCGCATTTAGCGATAGGCGGCGCGTCTCTTCAGCGACACGCTGGATGTGGGAAATTGAGGTCTCCATCTGCTGCTGTAGATGTGAGGTCTGTTGCAAGATTTGCTCTGTCGTCGCGGATTGTTCCTTCAGCAAGTGGCTTTCTTGTTGTAATGTCCCCAGTGTCGTGTGATTCGTCTGAACAGTCTGTTGAAAACGAGTTACGGCACGTTGGCTGTTCAGAAGTGTCGTTTGCATTTCGCTTAACGCATCGTGTCCTTGGGCAGTCAAACGTGTGGAGGCGATGATCGTCTGATTCATCTGCGTCGATTGCGCAAGTAAGGAACCGGCGACTTCATCGACGGCATGCACCGATTCATCCATCGCGGATAAATGCGAGGAAAAGTGGGGCTGGACGGATTCAAGTTCCTGACTGGCTTGTTGCATCTCGACCGTCAAATCCCCAATCTGTTGCATCAATTGATTGTATTGAAACGTGAGCTGTTGTAACTCAAAGGTCGTCGTCTTAAGCGTTAACGGACGATACGATCGCTTCGCATGGGCTTCTTCAATCTGTAGAGCGAGTTTCGATAACGGTGCTAGTTGTCGTTGAATTCGCCAGCGGATCAAGAGGCTGATGCTGACAAGTGTGATCACGCTGACCCAGACGAGTGTCCAAGCTAAATCTCGAGCAGGAGCGATTAATTTATCACGATCGGTCGTCAGCAAGATGACGTCATCGAGTTCCGGAATCGTCATCGCGACAAGAAACTGGTCTTGATTTGAAAAGGCATATGTACGAGCTGTTTTTAAATGCTGTAGTAGTTGTTTCCGTTTTGCTGGGTCGAGTGTCAACGGTCGGAACGCCTCACTCGTGTTCAGGCTTTGAAAGCGAGTCGTGTAGTCATCACGTGATAAGTCGGTTCGTTGTTGCTGTTGCAATCGTTTAATGGCACGCGTACGGTCTGTTGCGTCATTCGGATATGCGAGAAACGTTGCCCGGACGTTCGCATCAAACATCGTTAATTCGCGCATCAGCCGTTCCTCAGTCGCTGCGACGGATTGTTGGTACGACGCGTAAACGCTTAGACCACTGATCACGGTCAGTCCGATGGCGACGATCGGAATCAACCATCCATTTAATTGTTGTGCCAGTAATCGTTTTTTCTTTGGCATAAAATATCTCCTCCCGTAATCCTATCGGGAGGAGATGGCTCAACATGTATGAAGGCGTTGTACGACTTGTGTAAAGGTCTTGTGAATCTAGTTCATGTAAATCGGAAGGACAGTCGCAAGATGTGTCATAAGTGCTTGTGTCTCTTCTTTTGGTTCAGACGTGACATAAATGATCAACGCAGCAGCAACGATGACAAAGATGGCAATGACAAGAATGATGAAGAACGGCATCTTACTTTTTCGTTTTTCGGCTTGACGGTCCATGAAAGATTCCCCCTTAATAATGTATACGATAGATATATTTAAGGGATTCCCTGTTCATTACTTTAAAAACACAACAACTGTCCGGTAATGAAAAAAATACTGTCTTGTCTGACGAGAGCATTGGACAGGGCAGTATATTACGTTCAACTAAGGAGAGACCAGACATCATATCGCTCAAAATCAGCCAAAATATTTGGAGCGATCAACTGACGGATCATTTCTTCGTCCGCCCAGAGATAAGCGTCGTGTTCTGCGGATAACTGAACGCTCGTCTGGTTCGTCGAGCAGACGTACATCAACAAAATGATTTGTCGATCGGGATGCGTTAGGAAGCTAGAGGCATAGAGTAGACGTTCTGGCGTAACCGTCAACTGTGTCTCTTCTTTTATCTCGCGAACAAGGCTGTCGAGCGGCAGTTCACCGAAGTTGATCTTTCCACCTGGACATTCCCATGTTCCGCCGCCGAAGTCAGCGACAGCCCGGCGGACGATCAGGAGACGTTGCTCGTGAATGATGATGCCTTTGACAGCAGGGACGATCGCCGTCATCTGACGGGACTCCGCGATAACACGACGGGATCGGTTCCTTCTGTTTCGATCAGGTACTGATCGCACAGATAGATCCCGCTTGCGTCGGCAAGTCCGAAGGCACGGCTCGTGCCTTCTTCCGTAAAGGATTGCACGAGGTGGGCGGCTTCACCCCACGTCTCGTAATGCACACAGACGACCGCGTCTTTCAGCAGGGCAAGACCAGGCAAGCGAAGGCGTCGATTATCGCGTTGGTCAATCTCCGGAATCACGCACCGTTCAGGCGAAACGAGGGCACCGGCAGAAAAGCCGGCGACCGGAACACCGTTTACGAAACGCGACTGGATGATGTCACCAATCGGTGTCGCGACCAAGTATTGCTGATACAATTCTGTCTCGCCACCGGAGATGATGATCCCTTGACATTGCTGTAGTTGCGCGAGCTGTTCATCCGTTGGCGCGTCAGACAGTGGTAGATGGACGAAGGACGAAATACCCTCTTCCTGCAACGCTTCCGTATAAATCGAGGCGTAGGTCACCCAGTCCTTACCAGTACGTGGGACATACAGAA
>NZ_DJUM01000048.1:0-16321 GCF_002440475.1 Exiguobacterium sp. UBA6282
ATCATCAACAATTTGCATCCGTTTTGGCTGACTATCCTCAAGCATCGATTCACCCCATCTGTTTCGATACATATGATGCGCAGGCGACTTTACACGGACGTCACTTCTCAGCAACGGGATCAGGCAGCATTGAAGATCCGGTAACAGGAACGGCGAGTGGTGTGATGGGTGTCTACTACCGAAAGTTCATGAAGCCATCCGTCTCAGGAACGATGATCACTGTCGAGCAAGGACATGAGATAGGACGATCAGGTCAGGTAAAAATTCATGTCTCCGGTGAAGGACTTAATCACAACGACTGGAAGGTTGAGATGGACGGGCAAGCCGTCTTTGTTGGAGTAAAGAAAGTGGGAGAGGAAGAGGCAGATGTTGAAACACTTCATTTGGGATTTTGACGGTACCTTGTTCGATACATATCCGGTGTTGATCGATGTTTTCGTGGACATGCTCGANNTCGATCGAGAACGTGTCGCTGAGCTGATAGCGATCTCGGCTAAGACGATGTATGAGGCGTTTGCGGTATCCGAAGCATTCATTACGAACTACAAACAACAAAAGGCGACGATCGAGCGCGAACGGTCCGGTCCGTTTCCGGGAATTCATGAATTGCTTGAGACATTATCGGCAAGTGGTGCGACGCATCATATCGTCACCCATCGTGGCACATCCATTCATGCGTTGCTTGCAAAACACGAATTGACGCATCATTTTCAAGACATCCTGACTGCAGCACATGGCTTCGTCCGTAAGCCGGATCCGGAAGCTGTCACGTACTTGATTAATCGGCATCAGATGGCTCTAGACGAGACGATCATGATCGGGGACCGGGAACTCGACGTCTTAGCGGGACATCGTGCGGGTATTGCCACATGTCTGATCAACGAACGACCAAATGAGACGGTTGCGACCTATACGGTACCGACGCCTGAACAATTACACGAACGATTGCTGACATAACGACAGCCCCGCTTCCAGTGATGGGAAAGGGGCTGTTTTTTAAGAAGACAAACGATCCGTTTCAGTTACTTCAGTGCGTGGTGCATGCCAGAAGTATGTCAGTAAAATACCGACCGCAAGCATCATCGTCGCGAAATAAAACGGATAGTTGAGGTTGACGTCAAACAATAATCCGCCGACGATCGGTCCGAGAATATTCCCGATACTCGTAAACATCGAGTTCATTCCACCGACAAAACCTTGTTCATCCCCGGCAATCTTCGAAAGATAGGTCGTGACGGCAGGTCTCATCAAATCAAAGCCAACGAAGACGACCATCGTCACGAGAATGATCGAGACATAGTTCGTCACGAACGTCATCAAGACGACGAGCAACGTCGAACCGATCAAACTGTAACGGATCAAGCGAATCTCGCCGAACCAACGTGTCAAACGATCGAACAGCCCGACTTGGACGATGACGCCGACAATCGCACCAAGGGAGATCGCAAGCGCGATATCTTTCGCCGTGAAACCGAACTTCCGGTCAACGAAAAGCGCGAACAAGGACTCGAACGAGGCGAGGCCGAACGACGAGATCAATAGGACTAGGAAAGCGATGAAATAGAGTGGACTAAATACTTTCCGAAAACCCGTCTGTTGTTTGATGGTCGTCGCCTCATAATGACGGTTAGGTTCCTTGAGCGTAAAGATAGATAACACCATTGCCGTCAGACCGAACGCAGCAGCAAAGAAGAACGGCGTCCGCGTGCCGAGGTCAGCAAGGAACCCACCGATCCCTGGTCCGATGATGAAACCGGTCGAGATGGCGGCAGACATATAGCCAAGCGCTTTCGGACGGGTTTCGTTCGTCGTGATGTCAGCGATGAAAGCGGTGACAGCTGGCATGATGAAGGCCGCACTGACACCACCGAGAATCCGCGACGCGAACAGGACTTCGACCTGTTGACCGAGACCGAACAAGAGCTCAGACATGCTAAAGATGAATAAACCGATAATGATCATTGGCTTTCGTCCGTACTTATCGACGGCACGGCCTGCAAGCGGGGACAGAATCAATTGCGCGAAGGCGAAGGCAGATACCATGTAACCGACCGTCGCCCCGGAAATGCTTAACTCATTCATGATCGTTGGTGTGACAGGAATGACGAGTCCGATTCCGAGAAAAGCGATGAATAAATTGAGCAGGAGTGTACTTAAAATCAATGTATTGTTTTGCATAGGTCACCTCAATTGTTTGGAATCGTTTTCGACATGCCACGCCAGACGATTGGCCATACGGCTTGCTGTCTAGCATGAAAGGCGTCGACGCCGTTATAGACAAGTTCTGTCAGCGTACCTTCAGCGACCGTCAAATAAGCAAGCGCTGCACTTTTATAATCCGTCGAATAGAGGATCTGTTCCGTTCGGTCACGTTCACGTAACAGACGCGTCAATAAATCATGCAGTGAATCGAAGAACGGGTTGAAGCGATCGGTCATCTCTTGTTCGAGTTTTTCTGGTGGAAAATAGGCTGCCCGAAGGATGAATCGCATCAGGACATCATCCTGTTGCTCTAAAATGAACCAATCGAAGAAGCCGTGCAAGGATTGCTCGAGCGGTTGCTGTCGTGTTTTTGTGAAATACGTAGCGAAACGACGCTTTTGTTCCTGCAAGGCATACGTCGTCGCTTGCAGGAAGAGGTCATCTTTGCCTTTATAATGCGCGTAGATAGACGGTTTTTTGATGCCGACTTCTGTTGCGATCTCTTGTAGCGATGCTCCTTCATAGCCATGCGCTGCAAAATGATGGATGCTCGTCTGTAACAATTGTTGCGCTTTCAGATAAATCACCTTCCTAACGGTCGTTAGGTAATACTGTAACAGGAAATTTCATGGGCAGTCAATGAGAGTGTCTTACCGCACAAAAAAACTGACTCCGCCATGGCGGAATCAGTTTTATAAGGAATCATTATTTATTCATAACACGACCGCGTGTTGCGACGCGTGAACCGACAATCCCAGCGAACGACGTGAAGATCAGTGTCAGAAGGAGACCGACGAACGCCCAGATCGAAACTTTCGATGCCGTTTGTGTCGCTTGTTCCGTTTGCTGACGAACATCTTGAACCGTTTTCTTCAAGTCAGCTGATGTCTCGTCAAGTGTTTGTTTCGCATTATTGATTTGTTGCGTTGTTTCTTTTGTTGCCGTGTTTAAACCATCGACAATGTTTTGCGTCGCTTTATCTGCCTCGGCGCCTGTAAGATCCGTGTTCTTCGCAACAGCGTCAGCGATTTTCTTTTCATCGACGGATTTCTCGATTTTCTCAGATCGTGCTGTCAATGAATCACCGAGATCCTGAACGATTTTGTCGAAGTCTTCTGGTTTCGTAATAGCCTCTTTACCGGCAGCCGTGACGTCATCTTTGACAGCATCCAGTTGACCTTGCAGGTAATTAGGTTGTAATTCTTTGATGTCTGTATCCTTAAGAATTTCTTCGACGTTTCCATCGAGTTCCTTCGTATCGATATCTGAGACGTTTTTCGTAACGGAGTCGAACCCTTTCGTCGTAGCGTCTTTAGCAGTCGACGCGACAGACCCGATGCCGCTACCGGCAGCTCCACCGACTGTTCCGAGTAATGAACCGACCGATTGTAACGTATTGACGGTCGTAAACGTCAAGAGAGCGAACAAGAGGATGACGCTCGTCGACCAAGTCAAAAATCCGTGAATGAGACCGGCTCGAGCTGACGTCACACCAGAAACGAATCCGGCAACGAATAACGAAATGAGCAATGACAGAATCGCCCAGATGATCAAGCCTGTTCCGACGCCATCGAACGGGTTATTCGACGTGACGTCCGTGACGCCGAGACCGATCGCCGATCCAATCAGACTGAAAAGAATCAATAAAGATAAGAATGATACCACACCGGCAAAAATTGAACTCCATGAAATGTTACGACCCGCACCGTCCGCTTCCGCTCGGAAGTGGGATGAAAAGCCTTTATTTGTTTTTTCCATAATCAGCACTACCTCTCCCAAAATTAATCTTTCAAGTTTGAGATGTTCATGAATAGCAAAGCTTCACCTCAAGTTTCTTACGCGCATAGCTCTTATATTTCCGGGAAGTAACAATGAGAAACCTAGTATTACAGTTACATGATTAATGATCGTGTGAACTTCAAAATATCCGGAATATTCCAACATGCAATTACCATGACATGTAGAAAGAGACTAACGTATCCCTTTAAAGGTCAACCAATGGTGACGATATAAGAGGTGAAGTGAAATTAAAAACAAGGAGATGAATATATGAATTGGTTTAAGAAATCACCTTCACCTTCCTTTGACGCGCTCATTGAAGTCGAACGCTCTCATGTCATATTGAATGTTCCAGCATCCTTACATGAACAATTACGTCTAATCGGTCTACACGCCATCGATTTACAAATTGCACGAGTCATCCGCGAGGATGTTTCCCGTTGGATGCCGAGCATGGTCGATGCGTTCTACGAGGAGTTAGTCCGGGTTCCGTCTCTCCGTCAGTTGATTGAAAAACATTCGACACTCGAACGATTGAAAGGCACCCTCGCTCGGCACATCTTACAAATGTTCGATGGTCAGGTGACAATGGACTACATCGAAGCCCGGCGCCGGATTGCTGAACGGCATGTTCGGATCGGTTTGCACAATAAATGGTACATCGCTGCCTTCCAGAAAGTCTGGAACGTTCTCAGCGAGAAGATTGACGACAGTGCTTGGCCGGAAGCAGAGCGCGTCCGAATCATGCGGGCAGCGGGAAAACTATTCAACCTCGAACAACAGATTGTCATGACGATGTATGAGGATCAAATCGATGAAGAACGCCAAGCGATCGCGACAGCAAAACAACACGTCGGGGATGGCGTTCAAAAATCGACCGAGGAACTCGCTGCGATGAGTGAGGAGTCGTCAGCAAACTTCCAAGAGATTGAACGGCACGCTAAACACGTCTCAACGACGACAAACGCGATTTCGATCCAGTTGACGGAAGCGGTCAGTGAAGCAGAAGCGGGTGTCGTCCTGGTTGAAGAAGAGACACGGCGCTTTGAGCATGTCGTTGAAGATTTATCACGGACGACCGAACAAGTCGCTGAACTGTCCCGTCTGTCGCAGGAAATCGAACGGATCGCTGGGATGGTGACGACGATTTCTGATCAGACGAATCTACTCAGTTTGAACGCCTCAATCGAAGCGGCACGTGCCGGGGAGATGGGACGCGGGTTCACCGTCGTTGCGCAAGAAATTCGGAAGCTTGCCGAAGAGAGTAAACAGTCGGCAACAGAGACGTCGCGGATCGCCCAAGAGATTACGCAAAAGATGCTCGTCGTCTCAGAGCGGATGGGAATGACGGAGACAGCGGTCGTCCGGACAACGACAGAGATGCAACAAGTCGTCCGTGCCTTTTCACGGATTTCGGAACAGACCGACAATGTCTCGCGGCAAATTCATGAACTATCGACTGATACGAAGGATGTCGCCGGCACGATCGAAGGCATGCGTAAGATTGCAGAAGCGATTGCTGAGACAGCGGATGATTTACAAGAAGTCGCCGCGACCCTCTGATTTAGTCCTCCTTTCCATGTGAAAGGAGGACTTTTTTGACGTTTTATGGAAAAATAAAGTTGGAGGTGTAAAAGGTTTATGGTGCAGAGTCTATTAGTGATTGTTTTATGCTTTTTCGCTTTGATCGGACGTTACCTGACGACAGGGGAACTCGCTCCACGTGAGGTGTACGGATTACTTGGTTTAACGGGCGTCGCTTTCTTGATCGGTGGAGTCGAATGGTGGCAAATCCGGCGTGATTTGCGTTATCGTGGACGAGAGGCAGGGGTGTCCGTTCACTTAGCGGACCGGGCGACCCAAAAGACGAATACGGTTTTTCTCGCGCATGAACAATGGCTGACGTTCTCACGACGTTATGCCACGTGGTGGCAGGCGATCCTTGTGCGCTTCAAGAAGTTTGAATCGTTTTTCCTCGATGTAACGTTCGACGGAGAAGGAACCCGTCTTCAAATTAAAGAAACGAGAACGGAATGGCTTCGCAATACGACACATTTCGTGATTCGTAAAGATGGACGTGACGTCGGTACAATCCGTACCGATCCGGCACTTCGTCAGCAATTGCGACTACAAGAAGTCTTACTCGTCTCGTATGCCGGTCAGGAGTATCAAATTCGTTCCTCGACAGTCACGAGAAAGATCGGCGTTTATCAAAACGGGGACTGCATTGCGACGGGTTCACGACACGGGGCGCAACTTGACTTTGATTGTGAGACGAATATACGTCTATTAGCTGTCGCAAGCATGATCGTCTTTCGACTTGTTNNTTGTTAAAATAAAATGAATCGGTTTCAAGGGAGTACGGCATTACATACTAAACGGCTCCGATTACGAAAAATCCGGCTGGCTGATACGGAAGCGATGTTTAGAATGGATTGTGGAACAATGGAAATGGTAGTGAGGCATTAGCTGCAGTCCTTGTCTTTGGTTTTCAAGAAATGCTCCTTTATAAGGTTTCAGTCGCCCATAATATCGATAAAGCTCCAGGAGGAATCATGCAGAAGGTCGGTATGATTCAAGAAGGAGTGTATGGGTGATGATTCGCAATACGACTGGAAAATATAAGGATTGTGCAATCGATGGGCTGCTTCGTGAAACTTATGATCTAAAAAGAACGAATAACGAATGAGGTGTGGTACGTTGCAAGAAATGACACTGTATCGGAATTTTAACGAACTGGCAGATGATGTATTGGAATTAGCGAAAGAGATTCTACCTGATCAATTGTTATATTTAACGACGATCGAAGAAAACCAACAGATGATTTTACGACTCTCAAATGATCATCAACGAATCGAGATTCGAGCAGGACAAGTGTTTGAGATGGAAAAGACACTTTGTCGTCACATCAATTTCGAACAGAACGAACCCATCTGGTATGAGTCCATCAGCGATGACGAGCGCTTAGAAGATATGCAGGACGCATTAAAAGCGTTACAGATCGAGTCCTATCTCGGGATTCCAATCAGTTTAACGAATGGTCAAACCTTTGGTACGTTGTGCGCTGTCCATGATGAAGCAAGTCAATTCGAAGAGAAGAGCATTCAACTTCTCCAACGGATCGCGAAACTGTTTTCGTATTACCTTGAGCTCGAACAGTTTGCTTGGAAGGACACGCTAACACAATTGTATAACCGACGTTATTTGACGAGACAGTGGGAAACGGAACAGCAACATTCCGGTGCGCTGTTTTATCTTGATCTCGACGGATTCAAGCAAGTGAACGACGTGTATGGGCATGAGACCGGCGACAAAGTCTTGATCGACGTCGCGAAACGACTACAGGATAGTACACGTTCTTATGAAGACGCGTTTTCTGTCCGGATCGGGGGAGACGAGTTCTTGATTCGTTTCACCCATCAGAAGACGAAAAAGGAGTACGAACGAATTGCGCAGCAGCTCCTTCAGAAACTTGGAACATGGCAGACGCCATACGCTGTCTCGACCAGCATTGGGATCGTGCTGTTTGATGATGAAACCATTAAGCTAAAAACGATCATTCAACAGGCAGACCGTGCGTTATATGCCGCAAAAAAAGACGGTAAGAATACGTTTCGTTTTGCGGATGCTGTCTCACATCGCGTCCAATAATCAACGAAAAAACGCGATGTTTCCTCACAAGGAGGAGCATCGCGTTTTCAATTAACCGGTCTTTCGAATCGATTCGAACAAGCGTCCCTTATAGACATCAGCGATCGTATTGAGGAACGTCTCGCTCAGTTTTTTCGGGAAGAACGGTTTTGCATAGACATACTGGTAGGCTTTCTTCAAATCATCCCATTGTGTACACGGTTCGGTTTGACGGAACCTTGCGACATCGATGATCCGTGTTCCATTTGCCGTTAACAAAATATTGCGTAGATGAATATCTGATGGATTAAGACCTACGGCGCGTGCCTCTGCTAGCGCTGCATCGACTGTCGTTAAGACGGATTCTGGAATATAGGTCCCGCTGACGAGGCATTCGAATAACGTTTGT
Organism: Exiguobacterium sp. UBA6282; assembly: GCF_002440475.1. Taxonomy (NCBI): domain Bacteria; kingdom Bacillati; phylum Bacillota; class Bacilli; order Caryophanales; genus Exiguobacterium; species Exiguobacterium sp. UBA6282. The sequence continues at coordinate 8,021 of NZ_DJUM01000048.1, forward strand.
CCCTCGATGTATTCGAGCACAAGGTAATCGGATCCATATTCGAACATCCTCGCATACGTCGAAAACGTCGTCAGTTGTTCATAAATGCCGCCTTCTAACTCAGCGAGAGGACGAAATGACGGATAGAACTTCTTGATGACGCGGTCGGTGCCACGAACCCGGAATACATAGGCGCTACGACCGGTGCCGATCCAGTCGAGCTCTTTTGGGAGATGTTCGATCGTACAAACCGGTCCCGTTTCTTTCAACTGAATCAAATCGGCTAACTCAGCGTCTGTCTTCACTGTTGCCACTTCCTTTCGCTCTGCTTGATCGTATGTTCATTATACGCTCATCTGACGGGAAAAGTTTCAAAAATCATTCGTGTGTGAAAGTTTTGAACATTTTGTGATATGCTAAAAATGCTATACTGTTACATACTTCAAGGGGGTCTCTAATCATGTCAACGACACAACAATGGCGCGACCATTTTGATGGTCTTCGCGCATACGAAGAAGCCGTCGCATTACTATACTGGGATATGCGGACATACATGCCGGATCAAGGTGCAGCGAACCGTTCCGCTTCAATCGGATTCCTCTCAACAGAGAGCTTCCGTCGCCGGACAGGAAAAACGTACCAACAATTACTGGCAGCGATGGAGCAAGAGACGCTGACGGGCATCGAAGCGATCTCGTTCGCGAAAGCAAAAGAAGCATTCGATCGCGACTCGAAGATTCCAGAAGCCGAGTATCAAACGTTCATCACGTTGATTTCGGAAGCCGAGAGTGTCTGGGAAAAGGCGAAGGACGCGAATGATTGGTCGATGTTTGAACCATATCTCGAGAAAATCGTCGCGATGGAACGCCAGTTTGTTGAGTATTGGGGTTATGACGCGCACCCGTATGACGCACTCCTGCATGACTATGAGCCAGGGATGACGGTCGCAACACTCGATCCATTGTTTGCGGAACTTCGTCAAGCAATCATTGGTTTGCTCAGTCAACTCGAAGGAAAAGACTTCCCGACGCTTGATTGGTCAGCGGACCGCGAGACACAGATTGCCTTGAATCAAGAATGGCTCCGTGATATCGGTTATGACTTCACGTCCGGTCGATTGGATGAGACGGTTCACCCGTTCCAAACGACGATCAACCGGAAAGATGCGCGGATCACGACGAAATATGATGAGAACGACTACCGGAACTCCGTCTTCGGCACGATGCATGAAGCCGGACACGCGACGTATGAGCAAGGTATCGAACCGGAACTCGATTCTCTCGGTCTCGGTGAAGGTGCTTCGATGGGGATCCACGAATCACAATCACTGTTCTTCGAGAATTTCATCGGACGTAATCAAGGCTTCTTATCAGCACGTTATCATGGTCTACAACAAGCAATCCCGTCGCTTGCTGATGTCCCGTTCGAACGCTTCTACGCAGCGGTCAACGAAGTCAAGCCGTCACTCATTCGGATCGAAGCCGATGAATTGACATATGCCCTTCATATCATCATTCGGTATGAGCTTGAAAAGCGCCTGATGACGAAAGAACTCGAAGTGAAGGATCTCCCGCAAGAATGGAACCGTCTCTATAAAGAGTATCTCGGCGTTGATGTCCCGAGTGACGATAAAGGGGTCTTACAAGACGTCCACTGGTCAGGAGGCTCGTTTGGTTACTTCCCAAGTTACGCGCTTGGTCTCGTCTATGCAGCACAATTGAACGAAGCGCTTCGTCGTGACGTCGAAAACGTCGATGGTCTGATTGCAGCTGGTACACTCGCACCGATCAAAAGCTGGCTGAAAGAAAACATTCACCGTCACGGGAAATCGAAGACACCGGCTGAACTGATCGAAGCAGCAACGGGTCAATCGATCTCGGTCGCACCCCTCGTCAACTACTTGACGAAGAAATACACGCGTGTCGTCGAGGCACTCTGATGTTATGGTTTGCACACCGCGGTGTCAGTGACCGTTTTCCTGAGAACACGCTTGAAGCAATCGCCGCTGCGATCGAAGACGAAGTCGATGGTGTCGAGTTCGATGTCCATTTCTCAAAGGATGGTGTTGGTGTCATCATTCATGACGAGACTGTCAACCGGACGACGAACGGGACAGGGCGTGTGATCGACATGACGGTCGCTGAACTGCAAGCACTCGATGCCGGAGCACGTTTCAAAGGGGAAGCGCTCAAGACGAAGATTCCGACGCTTGACGAAGTACTAGCAATCCTCGCACCAGCGACACTGCGGCTCAACATCGAGCTGAAGACGGATACGATTCGCTATGATGGCATTGAAGCGTATGTCCTCGAGCGTTGCGCGGCGCACGGCATTGCGACGGATCGGTTGTTGTTCAGTTCGTTCAACCATTATTCGGTTGCTCTGATTCGCAAGCTTGACCCGAGCGTCGAGACGGCGATTCTGTATCCGTATCCGATCTATCATCCGGAAGAACAAGCCCTCCGGATCGGTGCGACAGGGATTCATCCCGATTACCGACGCGTGACGGAGGCGGATGTCGCGTTCGCTCACGCAAAAGACGTCACGGTTCGGGTCTATACCCCGAAGACGATCGACGATGTCCGTCAGATGCAAACGATCGGTGTTGACGCCGTCATCGTCAATGATCCAAAAGGAATGCGCGACACACTCGAAGGATGAGGAGGAGGAAGGGATGCGCAAGGAATACGTATTCGTCATCAGTTTGTCGCTCGTCGCTTTATTCGTCGGTCTCCAGCTCGGATTTGCCCGCTTGCCGGAACCAAAACCGAAACAAGTGACGACGACACCGATGCGCCCTGCGGATTATGAGGCAGGACTTGCATCAGCGAAACGTGAATTGAAGCAGATTCAGCGCTTCACCTTGAAAAGCACCCTTCCTGCTAATGGAACGACGGTGACTTGGATCTATGAGACCCCATCCGATGAACGGATTGCGGTCGATTGGTACTATGTTGAGAGTTACCCGGAAGCTCAAGTCCAGATGACACGTAATGAGACGTCCCGGATCATCTCATATGACCGCTACTTGATCGTCATCCGACCAATATACGGGACGGTCGTTGATAGTGAACTAGAACAGTTCGCGCTCCGCTTTACAGGTTATTTCACGACACAACAATAGGGGGAAAACGATGTCAGGTAAAATCATTCTCTTGATTGGTGGATCGGGCAGCGGAAAGTCTTCCCTAATCAAACGTCTGCGGACGGAATACGCACACGTCCGGTTCATCCCGTCCGTGACAACACGACCGAAACGTCCGACGGAAATTGATGGAGCAAGCTATCACTTCGTCGACGTCAAGACGTTCCAGCAACTGATCCAAGAGGACGGGTTCATCGAATACGCCCATGTTCACCGCGCGTGGTACGGAACACCACGGCAAGCGTATGTCGATGTCCTCGAGCAAGATCAAATCGTCATCAAGGACATCGATCCAAAAGGAGCAGCAAACTTTAAACGTCTGTTTGGTGACCAAGTCATCACGATCTTCGTCTCGGTTCCACCCGATTTGATGAAGGAGCGATTGTTGATGCGCGGTGATACACCGGAGTTCGAAGCGCGACTCGTCGATTACGAGGAAGCGTGGAAAGACCGCGATCACTACGATTATATGATCGAAAACATCGATTTCGAAACGGCGTATGCCGATCTGCTTGAGATCATTGCCAGCTATATCCCACAGGCATGACGAAGAGGACGCAAGTAAGCGTCCTCTTTTTGTCTTCAGAAAGGAGTCTTCATGCTACCAGATCATCCATTACTGACTGATATCGATAGCGTTAGACGGCTTACCGGACGCTCGCATCAAGCCGTCTGGTCCGTCAAGACGGCAACAGCACACTACATCGTCAAGGTCGTGACGGACCCATTAAGTCGTCAGTTTGAACGTGAGGCGGCTTTAATGATCCCAGAACAAAAGGGAATTTCTCACGCCTTACCGCTAGCGACCGGACGGACTGCGACGACCGCGTACGGCATTTATCCATACTTATCCGGACGAACCGTCCGAAGCGTGCTTCTCGAGTCACCGGAATTAGCTCCTCGACTCGGTCAGGAGGCAGGGCGAGCGTTGAGAAGCATTCATGACGTGATAGCACCGAGCGGGACGGCGGCATGGAAGGAACGTTGTCAGGCGAAACATGACCGCTATCGCGCAGCGGTTGATGGGTTGCTTGAGCCAGAATGGATCGAACGACTCGATCGGTTCATTCTTTTGAAGCTCTCCCTTTTAGCTGAGCGTCCGAATCAACTGCAACATGACGATGTCCATCTTGATAATCTCCTTGTTGAGAATGGACATCTCTGTGCCTTCCTCGATTACGGGAACCATGATTACGGCGATCCGTGGCATGACTTCGTCAAATGTGGGTTGTTTCAAGTCGAGACGAGTCCCGTCTTTGCCCGTCACATGATCGATGGATACTTTGAGAACGAAGTACCTTCTAACTTTTGGCAAATCTACAGCCTCTATATGGCGATGGTCGTCTTCTCGGCTCTCGTCTGGGCAAAACGGTTCGATGTAAACGGATTGGAGGCAATGCAACGACGCGTTCAGCGGATCATCCGAGACCACGATGGGTTTCAGTGTGAAATACCGCTTTGGTATGAGAGGCAAAGCCATGACTAAAAAATGGATTCGTCTCTCACTTGAAGAGAAACGAATCCATTATTTTTTGAGTGGACCTTTAAATGAAAAGGGAGATTACCATTCGAATCCTTCTTCACTATACTTGCCGTTCGAATTGAAGAACCGTTCTTCTGTTTTACCGTTTACCGTATTCGTATAAATCACGTAGACGTCGAGATGATCGTTTTGATCCGCCATCTTCTTAGCGGCTTTCTTAGCATCCGCTTCAGTCGTATATGTTTCTGACTTACTTGCCTTGCCGTGTTTTTCTTGCCCTTGTTCTTCATAACCTTCTACTGTCCATACTTTTTTTGATGACATCATTAACTTCCTTTCCTGCCAAAAGCGAGTCCGCTTGGCTGTTACATTATGCTGTGCGAACCAATCCATCGTCAACTGTTGCTTTATTCCGTGTCGATCTCGTCCAAATGATCGGCATAATAACGAAGTGCCCGGTTAAATGTCTGAATCGAGGCGTCCGACGACGTTGCAGCAAGACTCTTGAGTAACCGACCGACAGCCTGATTGACTTGACCAAGGTTGTACTCCGTCATCGCGAGGAATGCTTGTAAGGCGTGGGCGTCTGGAAATTCAAGCAACGCGCTTCGGAAAACGCTTGATGCTTCTTTGAACTGACCGATGACGCGGTATGTACTGCCGAGCCCGATATAAGCTTGCAAGCGGTCCTCACCAGCAAGACCGAGCGCAAGTGCTTGTTCATAGTAGGGGACAGCAGCCTGTTCCTCACCAAGACTATCATGACACCAGGCCATCTGATAGAGGACCGTCGGATCGTTAGGGGCTGTTTCGACATACTGACGGACGAGTTCCTTTGCTGCTTCATACTGCCCTGTCTTTCGTAAGTGTTGGACTGATTCGAAATCAAACATCGTGTTTCCTCCTAATCGATTACTAAAAAACGGATCCGATCGCTTTTGACCGGATCCGTTCCATCGAACAGCTTAGACTGTTTTTTCAAGCTTCGTTAAGAGCGAACGGAACAACTCCAGTTCCTGATCCGAGAAGTCCTCAAAGACGTCTGCAAGGTAATCCATCTTCATCGACTCGAGTTTTTCGTAAAGCTCGATGCCTTTCGGTGTTGCTCGCAGTTCGACGACGCGACGATCGAGCTCGCTCCGCTCACGTGAGATCAACTCTTTTTTCGTCAATTCGTCTGCCAGAGCTGTAATCATGCTTGCTGAAAACTGGAACTCTTGTGAGAGCGCTGAAGCAATTTGAGGACTGTTCGCACAAAGTGATTTTAAGATGAAGAACTCGTTACGTGTCAAGTAAGTCGTAAACATGCTACGCACGTCCTTTTTGATCGCGCGGTAGTTCATCCGTAATCCTTTTTCCGTATCAACGATCAACTGATCGCGTAGTGCTACTTCTAGTGTAGTTGCCATGTATCCTTCACTCTTTCTATACCGTAGTTTCTTTCACTCGTGATTTAGTATAGTGAAAAATTTTAGTTTAATCAATATTTTTCTCTTGAATCATCTGACTCGACGACACGGGCGACTTGAGCGACGATTTCTTCGACGTTACGTAACTCCGGATAGAAACGGCGGAAGAAGTAGTCAATGCGGTGCGTATCTTCGCCAGCGATCGTCAATGCCATACAGATATAGGCGATCCCGATTCCTTGACGAGGCAAGAATGGGTTCGGCATGACCTTTGCACAACGTAAGGCGAGCGGACTATGTGTCGAGACCGCTTCAATCAGTTCACCGTACGTCCGGATATCGACGTAATGGAACATCCGAATCAGTTCGTTGATCAGTTGTTGATCGGAATCGAGCATCATTTGCGATGTAACGAGTCGTTTATCGAGCTCGTTGATGACGGGGGAGTGATCGATGAAGTAGTTCAAGTTATCTGCCGTGATCCGGACTTGATGGGGGTCAGACAAGATTTGTTGAACGGTCTCGTCTTCGAATTGTTTCAACTGTTTCTTGATGTTGACGAACTCCTGATCGGCGATCTCTAGAAGTCCTGCCACTCGACTGAAGCTGCGCCGGACTTCTGCTGGGACACTGTTCGGATTTTTATATCCGAGATCATGTTCGATCTCCGCCCAAGCGTGTTGCAGGATCGAGCGGATTTGGATCTCAGCCGTGTAATCCTTGAAACGACCATACTCGCTCAGGGCAAGCCGCTGATCGCTCAGTGAAGCGACGAAGTGGACCGAGAGATAACCGAATTCTGTCGTATCGAGCAACGTTGACTTATCGACCGATTGATCGCGATCGATTGCGAACTCATTCTCGATGATGCGTGCCGCTTCCCGGACATCGTCATGGAAATAAGTGACGATCCGGATCCCGGTCAAGTCATGGACGTCCTTAAGTGAACGGTATTTGTTCGGTTGCCGTAAGACTTTTTGATACAGACTCTCGGAGTCCTTCGTCCGGGCGACGATTGAGTGGTATTTGATGCCTGCCGCGTCGAGCAACTCGGACAAGAGCATCTTCAACTTGTCGGCGTAGGCATCGTATTCTTCCTTATCGTTGACATATTCGAGCATCATCGTATTTAAATCTTGTGATTGCACCGTTTCGCACCTTCCTCATCCTGTAGTCATCTAGCCATATTGTAGCACTCTGCTTCGTTAAACGCACAGCAAGATCCTGTTTGAAGCAGTACGATTCGTGGGAAAAAGACAAGTAGTACGTGTCCGGGAGGAGATTAATCATGGAAATAGTGGATGCCCGTGCTTTACCCGCCGATCATATGGATGTCTTGCATGTCACACCATCGTCGATCTATTTTCGACGTCGTCTTGATGACGCCCGTTACCACATCAGCCGATATGATCTTGAAGATCAGGAACAGGTCGATCTAACGCCAGAAGCCTTGACGGATCACGGACCGACCCGTCCGTTTGTTCGTCATGGAAAGGTCTATTGTCTGAATGAGCATACGCAAGAGCAGGGCGGGGAGACGGAAGTGCTCGTTATCGATCTCTTGTCCGGGAAACGGGAGCAGATTGCGTCGTTTTACGTGGAAGGGGATTTGACGCTCTACTGGGTGCTCAATGAGAACTATCTCGTATTCTTACAAACGACCGATACGACGTCCGCGTTTCTATATGACGTCAAGGACGAATCACGGCAGACGATTCGCGATCCACGGCTCTACGGGATGACGGAGAATTACCGGGAACTCTATTTCTTTCTCGTCACGCTCGAAGACAAGGAGTACATCGTCTGTAACGCTCGGCTCGATGAGTTCTCGTTCTATGATGCCCTTGAAAGTGGTGTCATCTCACCAGAAGATCCGATTGATCACTCCGAAAGTCTGTTGATCGCACCACTGTCGACCTTGATTGAGGAGATTGAACAAGGTGTCGAACATTTATCATTTGCGACACTACTGAAATTAGATGGGGAAGGGGATACCGTCCAGTATCTCGGGGAACAAGAAGGGCATCTCATCTTCAGTGCCTATACCGATCGTCTGAACGAAGAAATCTTTTACCGGATTGATACGGAAGCGAGTGTCGAAGAGGTCGCCCGGATCCAGTGGAGTGACTATGAACCGCTTGACTTCACGTACGATGACGTTGAGTCGACGATCTTCATCGTTAATGACCGGTCCGAGCACCATCATGAAGTAATCAACTTACGCAACGGTGCCCGATTCCTTGATAAAGAACCGTTCGAACGTGTCTTACGGGGACGCTTTTATG